>JBBRXR010000112.1:0-5827 GCA_038238485.1 Elusimicrobiota bacterium
AGGCGGTTTCGGCCATCGCCCATCGAAGGGTGGCCGCGAGGCTGGGCATGCAGGCCTGATTCGTGACCCAGACGCCGTTGACCTGCGCGAACGTGTCGACGCCTTTGGGGAGCGCGGCCGTCACGAGAACGGCCACGTCCGCCTTGGCGGCGTCGCGGTCGACCTTGAGCTTGTCGATCCATCCGTCGCTCCAGGCCTTGGTCTGCTTGAGCTCCCAGATGATCGTGCCGCAGGGCTTGCCATTACGGAACACGCGCTGGATGACGTCCGCGCCGCGGATCCCTTTGGCCACCGGTTCCACCTGGTCGGCCGGAAAGAGCGCGCGCAAAAGGTTTTCAATTTCGAGTTCGACGACTTCCCCCTGTGTCTGCTGGGAGCCCTGCTCGGCTTTTCTCTTGAGATCCGCCATGGCGTTGACCATGTCGGTCTTTTCTTTCTCAAGCTCGAGAATCCGCTGCCGATTTTCCTGAGTCACGCGGGCCGCCGTCGTTTCCTCGATCTTCTTCCGTTCCTGGTCCATCTCACGCTGGACGCGAAGCGCCATTTCTTTCTCTTTGTCTTCCAGCTCGCGCTGGCGTTTGCGCATGTCGAGTTCCGCGCGCTGCGCCTCTTCGATTTTCTTGTTCTGCTCCTGAATGCGGAGCTGGAGATCTCGCTTCTCGACGGAATTTTTCTCTTCGGCATCGCGGATGGCGTCTTTCACGATGCGCTCGCGCTCGCCGTCCAGCGCCTTTTTCTTCTCCGCGATGTCAGCCATGGCTTTCGCGGATTCTTTCTCCGCGTCGCGCTTGGCCTGCTCAAGGATGGGCTGGGACAGCGCGTCGCTCAGGCGGATCGATGCTTTGCATTCGGGGCAAGTAATGAGATTGTCGGCCATAATAAATCCTCCATCGAGGGATTCGCATCATAGCACGTGTGACAAAAATCCCCGTCGATGAACCCTTGCAAAATGCCGACCTTCCGTTACTCTTCTGGGACCCACCGGCCACACATTTTTAGGAGAGACCATCATGAATCTTCGTCGAGCCAGCGTTATCGCTTTGTCTTCACTCGCCGTTTTTATCGTCACCGCGCCATCAGCCAGAGTCCAGGCGGCAAAGCCCCTGATTCTGAAATACTCGGCGGAGGAAGGCATGGCCGGCCATCAGGCCAAAGGCGCGACCTTTAAGGCGTGGATCGATGGAGGGCGCCCCGTGGTCGCCACGAGCGACGAGGAAGGGAAGGTTGTTCTCGACTTGGGCAAGCCGTTGGCCAAAGGCCAGACGTTGTACGTGGAAGCGGAAAGCGCCGAAGGCGACCGGTTTTTTTCGTGGGTGTACCGGGAAACGACGTTGTCGGGCGAGGTTCGTTCGAATTGCCAGTTGGTCGGCATCCGGGACTTCCGCCATTCGGACATCGTCACGGCCCAACGTCCCGAATAAAAGTCTGCGGTTCTAAGGCGTCGGCCGGAAAGTGTGGGCCGGCGCCATGAAAGAAATCGTTTCCCGCCCGCCGTTCAATCGTTGTTCCCGCCCGATCCTGGCTTCCACTTCGGACTTCGTTTGCGCCGCCTTCCGCTCCTTCTCTTTGACGAACTCCGTTCCCTTCTGATCTTTCATGGATTCCCCCTCAGCGAGATGTTGAACCTGCCCTCACTTTACGCCGGAGCACAGGCGCCCCAAATCAAACCAGCGTAAAGGATTCGTAAGGAATGCCGCACGAACAGGCCGCCAACACTACGCGCTCAGGTGTGCGCTAGTTCGGGTTCGGGGAGAGAGGCGGGGCGGTCAAGCAGATAGCCTTGGCCGAACTCCACGCCCAGGTTGCGGAGAACGTCGAGATCGTCGTGCGACTCAATGCCTTCGGCCACCACCTCGGTATCGAGCACGTTGGCGACCTTCAGGATGCGTTTGAGCGACCGCGCCCGGTCCTTATCGAGCGACACGCCCTTCACGCAGCGCTTATCGATCTTCACGATGTCGGGCTCGAGAAGGATCAGGTTCTCAAGGCAGGTGCGACCGAAGCCGACGTCGTCAATGGCGACCTGCAGACCGGCGCGCTTCAACTCCTGCACGGCCGACACGAGGTACGACGGGTCGCCGATGATCTGCTGCTCGCTGATCTCGATGCAGTAAGTGGATTTGTCGCGATCCGCGGGGAATTCCTCCAGCAGTTCGCGCACCGGCACGTCGATGAGGGTGGACGGGAAAAGATTCAGATGGCAGTGCATGTCCTTCGGCAATTGGCGCGACGCGGCGAGGCAGGCCTTGAGGCACTGGCGATCGACGATGGTGAGCAGGTTGTTCTCCAGGCTGACGCGGAAAAATTCGTCGGGATTGCCGAGGTGGTCGATGCGCGAGCGGCTCAGGAATTCGTAGCCGACGCGCGTGAGGTCGCTTAAGCGGCGGATGGACTGCACCACCGCGATGAATTCCTCGGGCCGGCGGAGGCGCACCCCGATGTCGGACAGCAGCTTCGCGCGTTCTTCCTCGCCCGAGCGCCCGCGGCGCTCGTAAGAGACCTTGTTCTTGCCCGTGCTCTTGCTGTTGGCGAGCGCGAGATGCGTTTCGCGCAGGAGTTCTTCCAGCGACGGGCGTTCGTTGCGGATGGAAATGAGGCCGAGCGACGCGGTGACGGTGATGGTCTGACCCGATGACACGATGATGGGCGAGCCGCCGATCGCCAGGCGGATCTTCTCCGACAGCTGGACGCCTTCCGAGAAGAACGTGTCGGGCATGATGATCAGGAACTCATCGCCGCCGATGCGCGCCGCGAAGTCAGACGGGCGGATGGCGACCTTCATCTGGCGCGTGATCTCTTTGAGGACAACGTCGCCCACCGCGTGGCCGAGCTGGTCGTTGATGATTTTGAAGTCGTCGAGGTCGACCAGGAGTGCGAGGAACACCCGGTCCGGCGAAAAGTTTTTGGGAACGCGGTCGGCGAGCGCCTGCTCGAGCCCGCGGCGGTTCATGATGCCGGTCAGCGGGTCGACGATCGCCAGCTCTTCCAGGTGCGCGCGCGTGGCGTCGAGCTCGCGCTTGATGCGATGGCGCTCCATGGCGTAGCGAATCGCGCGCATGAAGAACACGCGGTCCACCTGGCCTTTCACGAGGTAGTCCTGCGCGCCTTCGCTCAACGCCTCCAGGGCGATGGATTCGTCGTTCAGGGCGGTGAGGACGATGACCGGAACGCGCGTGAAACGGGCCAGGAGCGTGCGCAGCGTCTCGATGCCGCGGCTTTCAGGGAGAGAGAGGTCGAGGAGGACCAGGTCAATGCCGCCCTTGTCGAGGCGCGCCATCCCGGCGGTCAGCGTCTCGGCGAGCTCGATGAGGGGCTGGCTTTCCTTGTGCGCGTCGCGGGCGACGATTTCACGGATCAGGAATGCGTCGTCGGGATCGTCTTCGATCAGAAGAAGGCGGAATGGGCGCGCGGCGCTCATGCGCTCACCTCGAGCTCCGCCTTGACCGCAGAAAAAATGATGGTGAACGTCGCGCCTTCCCCGGGCTTTGACGTCGCGGTGATGCGGGCGCCCATGTGGTCGACCAGCTTTTCGCAGATCGCGAGGCCGATGCCGCTGCCTTCGAATTCGCGTCGGGAATGAAGGCGTTCAAACGGGCGGAAGATGCGCTCGGCGTAGATCTGATCGAAGCCGATGCCATTGTCGCTGACCGACACGGTGAGGCAGCCGTCGGCCTGCGTACCTGCGGAAATGGTGATCACCGGCGCCCGGCCAGGCGCTCGGAACTTGAGCGCGTTGCCGATGAGGTTGCGGAAGACTTCCTGGAGCTCGATGCGCCCGCCGTCCACCGTGGGCAGGATCCCGACATCCACGCGCCCGCCGCACTCCGAGAGGAGAAAATCGAAATCCTGCAGGACGTCACGCACAACGGCGTCCAGCGACACGATCTCGGTGCGCATCTCGCTGCGCGTGATCTTGGAAAAACGCAGAAGATCGTCGATCAGGCGGCCCATGCGCGCGGAGGCCGACTGCATGCGGGAGAGATATTCGCGCGCGGGTCCTTCCGCTGGAAGGTACTCGGTGAGCAGGTCGCCGAACGAGCAGATCTTGTGGGCCGGTTCGCGCAGGTCGTGGGCGGCCACGTAGGCGAAGAGTTCCGTCTGTTCCTTCTCCACTTGGGCCTGCGCCAATTCCTGCGTGCGCTGCGTGAGCTTCATTTCATTCTGCTTGCGCACGGTCACGTCTTCGGAAATACCGAGCAGGTACTGCGGCTCGCCGTTGGCATCGAGGAGCGGAATTTTTTTGGTGTGAAGGGTTTTGAGCCCGTTCTTCGTGTGGATCGTTTCCTCGTCGATGACGACGACTTTTCCGCGGGTCAGCACCTGGCGGTCCTTGGCCGTGAAGAAGTCGGCCTCGGTCTTGGGAAAGAAATCGTAGTCATTTTTACCGATGAGCTCCTGACGGGAATATCCGAGGAGCTCCTCGCCGGCCTTGTTGAAGAGAACGAACCGGAGCTCCTTGGCATCCTTTACGAAGATCATGTCCGGAATGTTCTCGATAATCGAATCGAGGAAGGCATGAATGCGGGTGCGGCGGGATTCGGAGAGCTCAAGCTCCTCGCGGCGGGCGCGGACCTTCGCTTCGAGCGCGACGTTGGTTTTCACCATATCGTCGATCGCGCGGTCGGCGAGCCGGCGAAAAATAAAAATAGCTCCCACCGTGAGACCGGCAAGAACGGAAAGAGTGAATGTGAGGGCGGGACCTTTAGGTTGTATAACCGCCACCGCGAATGCGATGGCAGTAATAAGTAGGAAGGGCGTGCACGCTAAAAGCAGTTTCTTTTTCATCGGCGTCGCGGCCGTACGAGGATGAAACATTCTACCACAGATGGCCGCGAAGTTATGCGCCCGCGACGGTCAATCCTTCAAAAAGAACGCCTTTCGGGACCAGAACATTTTCCCGTTGGATCCGCTCCCGGGACAGCCGTGCCCGGGCCAGGTCCTTCTGGAGGACGCCGGAAACCGAGCCTCCTTTGATCGGGCGAACGCCCGAGGCCGAAATCTCGAAACCGGAGCGGATTTCCGCGGAGAAAGCGCCCGTGATCGGGTTGGGTTCGAAGGCGGAAAAGGCCTGGAGGTGATAAAGAACCCCTCCCGTCGGCGGTTTTCGGAGGTCGTCGAAGGACCGGGGGCCCCCCTCCACTTCAATGTTTCCCGCTTCGCCGGTGACCGGAATGCCCAGATAATCGGAATAACGTTTGTCGGCGGCCTGGCGGACCAGGCGATTGTTCTCGATCAAGCAGACCCGCTGGGCCGGGGTGCCGTAGCCATCGTAGCGGTACGAGTCGGACGCGCCGGGCAAAAGCGGGTTGGACCAGAGCGTGACCGGGTCGCCTCCGGCGGCATCGACGATCATCTGGCCGACGGCGGTGTCGACCATTCGATTGTATTTGAGCCGCGCGCTGGCGCGGGCGAGCAGCGGAGTGAACAGGCGGTCGAGCGGCTCGTCGGAAAGCAGAACAGGAAATTTTCCTGTTTTGGGCAGGCCGGCTTCGGCGGCCGAGCGCGCCTGTTCGGCGCTGGTCCGCACTTCATCTTCGATATGGAAGTCGCGCGCGAGACGGCGCGTGTAGCGGTCGATGAACTCCTTCTCCTCCCCGCCGCGGCTCGAGAGAAGGATAAATTCGGTCTGAAGCGACGTTTCCACCTGCGAGACGTCGAGGCCGAGGTGGTTGACGAGCCGGAGCTCGACGCGGTCGGCGAAGAACTCGGCTGCCGACAGCCGGATGTTCTTTTCCTTGGCGATCGCGCTTTTCAGGCGCTCCTCGAATTCGTCCATCAGCTTCGCGCCGATGGTCGGGTCCGCCAGCTCCACGTCGGGCGCGTCGGC
>JBBRXR010000113.1:0-5818 GCA_038238485.1 Elusimicrobiota bacterium
GTAAGAGCAGTTACAACTTTGTTACGGAGACCGACATGCAACTCAGATCGAAATTTCATCTCGCCAGCGCCTGCCTGATCCTGACCGTCGTGGTCGGGGTGATGGCTTCACTCGCTGTTTACGAGAAAAAACGTCTCCTCTCCGAAATCAACCGCGAACAGCGGCAAGACCTCGACAAGCTCGCCAGCGTCTGGAAAGACGCCAACACGACCGCCGATGAACCCGCGCTCCTGAAATACGTTCAGGCCGTGACCGCCGTCTCCGCGCCGCGCGTGGCTTACGTCGGCGTTTTTTTCGAAGGCAGCCACTGGGTCTACTCGCTTCTGCAGGACCCCGCTCTCTCGTACGTTGACGCGGCCGACGCGGACATTCGCGAGGTGGTGAGCGCGGGCCGCGTGCTGCGCCGTCAGACGATGTTCAAGGGCCAGCGCATCATCGAGCTCTCGAAGCCGGTGAGCAGCTCCGCTTACGTTCGCCTCGGCTACTCGCAGGACGAAGTCGACGCGCTCTACCGCGAAGCGATCGACAAGGCGTTCAGCCGCCTGAGCCTCGTGGGACTGATCGCGATCGCGTTCGGCCTCATCCTCGCCCACGTTTTTTCGAGCGCGCTCTCGCGCCCCATCCTCGCGCTGGTCGACGCTTCCGAAGCGTTGGCGAAAGGCCAGAAAGGCGTGAAGGTCATCGTCAGCAGCAACGACGAGATGGGCCGGCTCTCGACGACGTTCAACCACATGTCCGATGAGCTCGCGAAGCTCGACGAAATGAAAGACGAATTCATGTCGCACGTCACGCACGAGCTCCGCTCGCCGCTCACCGCCATCATCGCCACCGTCGAGCTCATGGCCGAGATGCCGCTGGTCGACGGCGATGCGAAACTCAAGCGGTCGGTTGACCGCCTCGCCTATGGTTCCGAGCGCCTCAACAAGCTTGTCGATAACATCCTCGACCTCATGCGCATGGAAGCCGGCAAAATGAACTTCGACATCCAGCCGATCGACATCCGCAAGATCCTGGTTGAAATGGCCACGTTCTTCGAACCGCGCGCGCAGGAGAAGGGCCTGACGATCAAGGCCGACGTGCCCGCGTCGTTTCCGTACGCGATGGGGGATCCCGAGAAGGTCCGCCAGGTGCTCTCGAACCTGATTTACAACGCCATCAAGTTCACCAATGCGGGCGGCATCACGCTCTGGGTGAAAGCGACTGACGGCATGGCACACGTCGGCGTTCAGGACACCGGCGTTGGAATTCCTTCCGACAAGCTCGACGCCGTGTTCGGCAAGTTCGAGACCATCAAAGAAGTGCGCGACCGCGTGGACAAGCCGGTCGCCGGCTCGGGTCTCGGCCTGAACATCGTAAAGAACTCCATCACGCAGCAGGGCGGCAAGGTGTGGGTGACGAGCGAAATGGAGAAAGGCTCCATCTTTCAATTCACGCTCGCCATGGCGCCGGCCGAGATGCAGAAGAAGCCCGCCGCGCCAGAGCTTGTAAAAGCGATTGAACCCGCCGTCGTCCCACTGAAGACGCCGGCGCCGCAACTTGCCGTGACAATGAAGAAGGCGGTCTGACCATGAAAAAATTTATGGACCGCGACGACGTGAAAAAGTTCAGCGCCAAAATGAAAGAGGCGGCCAAGCTGCTTCCTTATCTGCTTCCCGCGATTGTCCTCTCGCTGTCGCTGGCAAGCTCGCTCCTTGTCGCCGGCAATTCTCAGAATAACGGCAATGGCGTTCACTTCATGGGCACCGGCTCCCCGACGCCCACCCCCACGCCGTCGCCCACCCCGCCGCCGGTCGACGTTCTGCATGTCTCGATCGATGAGCCCAACAACACCGAGCACACGTCCGCCGATTCGATTCCCGTCACCATGGACCGTACCGGGCAGAACACGGTGCCCTACTTTACGTCTGCCGTGAATCTCACGACGTCGGTCAACACGCCGGTCGGCGTGATCCTGCCCGTGCAGGACAATGAGTCGAACCCGATCACGGCGACCGCCGTGAATACGCCGACCGCCCCCGGAAGCACCGTGACGATCGACGGCTCGTTCCTTTTCACCTACACGCCCGCGCCCGGTTTCACGGGCGTCGAGCAAATCCTCGTGAAGTTGTCGGACGGAGCGATCAGCCAGATCGTCATCGTCCAGGTGACCGTGTCATGAGGAAAATAATCTTCATCGGTGGCTTCCTCTTCGGCGCGGCGCTCCTCTCGGCGCACGTGGCATTGGCGACGAATACGCCGCCGGTCCCGGTGAACGCGACCGTCACCGTTCCCTTCGGAACGGCCCAAGCCTTCACGCTCACCGCCACCGACATCGATGGCGATCCGCTCACCTTCAGCCTTCTCAACTCGCCTGACAACGGCGTGCTCACGGGCACCGCGCCCAACCTGACGTACACGCCCAACCTGAATTTCCGCGGTCCCGACATGGTCGGCTTCCGCGTCGATGACGGCGCGGGCGGGGTGGCCGACGGCTACATCACGTTCAATGTTCAGCCGCCGGCCGGTAACGCTCAATATTTCATCGACGGCAATCCCGCCGGCGGTTCCGGTTCGTACGGCAGCGGCCTCGTTTCGCTCGCCGGGCTCGCCGAGGGTTCGCACACGTTGACCATCCAGGCCTCTGACGCGGCGGGGGGAACCGCCTCCGCGTCGTCCAATTTCTACATCGACAACACGCCCCCCACGATTGAATGGCGCCAGCATCCCGGTTACGTGGGACAGATCATCGCGGTGAAGGGCAATATAGATATGAAGGTGTACGCCGAAGACAATCGGGGCGTGAACCCGACGGACGACAATCTGAGCATCGTTCGCCTTTATCCGCCAACCGGCGCGCCCGTGAATTTCGTTCGAACCGCGACGTGGGGCCTCTACGCGAAACTGAATTTTGATACCCGCACGCAACCCGACGGTCTGAGCACGTTCGTCGCCAAGGCAGCCGACCGCGCCGGCAATCTCACGAACCCCGGCACGTCGTACCAGACGATCATCGACAACACGAACCCCGCGAACGTGACGCTCACGCTCTCGCCCGCGCCGTTGACGATCAACACCGATCCCGTCGTCCACGGCATCGTCAATGCGTCGGCCTCCGCCACGGACGCGACCTCGGGCATGAAGAACCTGAAGCTTTATATCAAGACCGGGGCGACCGATAACCTCATCGGCACCTACGCCGGAGCGTCGTTCTCGAACGTTCCGATCAACACCGCCGGCTACAGCGATGGAAGCTGGACAATCCGCGTGGAGGCTTACGACCAGGCCGACAACATGGCGAGCGACGCCAAGGCCGTGGTGATCGACAACTCCGGGCCGAGCGTGAGCATCACGAGCCCCGCCAACGGCGCCACCGGCATCGTGACGCTGAGCGAAGTGCTCGTCACCGCCACGGACCTTCACAATATTTCTCTGCGCAAAATTCAGCTGAAGCAGGGCGCCGGTGCGTTCGCCGACCGCCCGATCACGTATACGGGCCCGAACCACTGGGCTCTCGTCACGCCGCTCGACGTGGCCGGCACCTACACGCTGCGCGCGTACGCGGAAGACGGCATCGCGAACGCAGGAAACCAGGACATCACGATCTCGCTCGACGGCGCCAACCATGCGCCGACCGCGTTCAACCAGCCGGTGACGGTGACCGAGGACGTGGCCAAGGCGATCACGCTGACCGCCAGCGACCCCGACAGCGGAACCACGCTCTCCTATATTATTGTCGCAGGCCCCACCAATGGCGTTCTCAGCGGCGCGGGCGCCAACCGCACCTACACCCCGAACGCCAATTTCAACGGCGCCGACTCTTTCACGTTCAAAGCCAACGACGGATCTCTCGACAGCAACGTGGCCACCGTTTCGTTGACGGTAACCCCCGTCAACGACAAGCCGGTGATCACCAATGGCCCAGTTACCACGCCGGAGGACACCGCCAAGGCGATCACCATCACCGGCACGGATGTCGACGGCGACACGATTACGTTCGCGCTCGTCACCGGCCCCACGAACGGCGCTCTCTCCGGGATGATCCCCAATCTGACGTACACTCCGGCCGCGAACTATAACGGCGCTGACAGCATCGTGGTAAAAGCGAATGACGGCACGATCGACAGCGATCCGGCGACGATTGCCATCACCGTTACGCCCGTCAACGACGCGCCGACGGCGAACAGCCAGTCCACTTCCACGAGCGAGGACACGCCCAAGGCGATCACGCTCACCGGTTCCGACATCGACGGCGACACGCTCACGTACTCCGTTGTCACCGGACCCACAAACGGCGTCTTGTCGGGCAGCGGCGCGACCCTGACGTACACGCCGGCGGCCGATTATTACGGCCCGGACAGCTTCACGTTCCGCGTCAACGACGGCACGGTCAACAGCGCGCCCGCCACCGTGTCGATCACGGTGACCCCGGTCAACGACGCGCCGACGGCCGCCGCCCAGTCACTTTCGACAAACGAAGACACGGCGAAAGCCATCACGCTTTCGGGCACGGACCCGGAGGGCTCGCCGCTCTCCTATGAGATCACCATTCAGCCGGCGCACGGCGCGCTTTCGGGCACGCTGCCCAGTGTCACCTACACGCCCGCCGCGGACTACAACGGCTCGGACAGCTTCAGTTTCCGCGTTAACGACGGCGCGCTCTACAGCAACGTCGCCGCGATCGGCCTCACGGTCAACCCCGTGAATGACGCTCCCGTCGCCGATGCCCAGAACCTTTCGACCGCGCTCAACACGGCGCTGCCGATCACGCTCACTGGTTCCGACATCGACGGCAACTCCCTGACGTTCATTACCGGCACGCCGACGCATGGCGGGCTCACCGGTTCGGGAGCGAGCCGGACCTACACGCCCACGACCGGATATACGGGCAACGACAGCTTTACTCTTAAGGTCAACGACGGCAGCGTCGACAGCGGTCTCGTTCTGATCCGCATCGCGGTCGCCGGTGGTTCCAGCGGCGGCAACAGCGCGCCGACTGCCAATGCTCAGAGCCTGAGCACCGCCGAGGACACGGCGAAGGACATCACGCTTTCCGGCACCGATCCTGACGGCGACCCGCTCACCTTCACGGTGGTTGGTGACCCGGTGAACGGCACGCTCTCCGGTTCCGGCGCCTCGCGCCGCTACACGCCGCGCGCGGACTTCCACGGTTCCGACAGTTTCACGTTCAAGGTGAACGACGGCCTCGTCGACAGCCCGCTCGCCACCATCGGCCTCACGGTGACCGCGGTCAATGATGCGCCCGTGGCCGACGGACAAAGCCTCGTGACCGATTACCAGGTTGCGCTTCCGATCACCCTCACGGGCTCAGATATCGACGGCGACAGCCTCACGTTCGCGATCGTGGGCGGGGTGTCGCACGGCGTGCTCTCGGGCGCGGGCGCGAGCCGCACCTACACGCCGGCGGCCGGCTACAGCGGCCCGGACAACTTCACTTTCCGCGTCAACGACGGCACGGTGAACAGTGCCACGGCGCTCATCAATCTCACGGTGAATCCGTCGGGCGGGGGAAGCAACCAGGCGCCCACGGCAAACGCGCAGTCCCAGTCGGTGGCGGAGGACAGTTCGATTGGGCTCACGCTGACCGGTTCCGACCCGAACGGCGATCCGCTGACCTTTATTCTCGTGTCTGCTCCGGCGGAAGGAACGCTCTCCGGCACCGGCGCGAACCGCACCTATTCGCCGCGCGCCAATTTCAACGGCGCCGACAGCTTCCGCTTCAAGGTCAATGACGGACAGTTCGACAGCGCGCCGGTAACGGTCAGCCTCACGGTCACGTCCGTGAACGACAAACCGGAAGCCGACGCGCAGAACGTGGCGA
>JBBRXR010000114.1:0-5798 GCA_038238485.1 Elusimicrobiota bacterium
GGTTGATGGTGGGCGTCGAACTCGTGGCCGACCGCGACGGCAACGTCCGCTGGCCGGCCGAGCGTCGCGCGGGCGCGGCGGTGTGCCGGCGGTTGCTTGCTGATGGCATCTGGCTTCGCCCGCTCGGCGACACCGTCGTCATTTTTCCGCCCGCCGTCATTTCCGACGGCGATCTCCGCCGGGTCGTCCGTCGTCTGGAGGCGGCCATCGATCATGAACTCGGCGCGGCGTAAGCTCCTTCCCGGCCTCCTGCTTTCGCTCGCCGCCATCGGCGCGGGCGCCGCGGGCTTTCTTCCCGGTTTTCCGTCGTTCATTTTCCTGTCGCTTCTGCCGGCCATCGCGGTCGCGATGGCGTTCGTCGTGGGCACGGGCGCCGCGGTGCTCGTGGCGATCGGCGCGTCGGTGGCCATCGTGATGGCCGGGCCGCGGCTCGCGGGCGAGGCGGCCTCGCTGGTGCCCATGCTGATCGCCGCCGCGTGGGCGGGCATCTTCCTGGTTGACTGGCACGCGCGCGGCGCGGAGACCCGGCGAAAAGTCGTTGAGAGCGCCCGCGAATCGATGCTCGAGGAAACGCGCGTCATCCGCAAAGAAATCTCTTTCTACGAGGCCCACGCCGCCGGCCTCTCCAGCCGCGCCGAGCTGCGCCGCACGCTCTCGGGCGCGGCCGTGCAGATGGGAGCGTTCCTTGAACCCGCGCGCATCCACCACAAACTGATCGAACTGGCCGGGGAGCTTTTTCCGGGCGCCGAGGTCACGCTGATCTCGCCCGAGACGGCAGGGGCCGCGGCGTCGGTGTTTTCGCGCGGCCAGGCCGTGCTGGTCGGCGATGAGAAAGCGGAAGGCGGTCGCTCCGTGATGGCCGCGCCCGTGAAGGAAGGTCGCGCCGTGGTGGCGGCGCTCAGCGTGTCGTCGCCCGCGCCGGTGCGCGTTTTCGCCTGGGAAGACCTTCGCCTGCTGGACGTTCTCACCGGCCTCGCGTCCGGCGCGCTTGATAACGCCAAACTTTTCAGCGACGTTCAGCAGAACGCGCTGCGCGACGGGCTCACGGGCCTGCTCACGCACCGCGCGTTCCAGGACCGCATGGAAACCGCCGTGCTCGAGGCCAGCCGTTATGGCCAGCCGATCTCGCTCATCATGGCGGACATCGACCATTTCAAGTCCGTGAACGACACGCACGGCCATCCCGCCGGCGACGCCGTTCTCCAGGGGTTCGCGCACGTGCTCGACCGGAACACGCGGCCTGTGGACGTCGTGGCGCGCTACGGCGGCGAGGAGTTCGCGATCCTTCTCTTTGAAACGAGTTACGACGACGCGATGGCGGTCGCCGAAGCCATTCGCCACGATCTGGGCGAGCAGAGCTTCGACATCGGCCAGGGAAAAACCATCGGCATCACAGCCAGCTTCGGCGTGGCGTCGTTTCCCGTCGACGCGACGAGCGGCCAGCAGGTTCTGCGCCAGGCCGATCAGCGTCTTTACGCCGCCAAGCACGGTGGACGCAACCGCGTGGCAGGAAGGTCCAAGTGAATCCGGGCGCGCTCGCGCTTCCGTTGATCGCGGTCTCGCCGCTCCTGGGCGCGTCGGCCCGGCTTCCCCTGCGCGTCGCCGCCTGCGCGGCCGCGGCGGGCGTGGTCGCGCTCGCGTGGTTTTTCTTTAACGTGGCCGACGAGGTTGCGATGGCGATCCTGCCGATCTGGATCGTGGCGACGCTGGTGACGCTTCGCTTCGGTCGCGGATTCCCCGAGGGGGGTACGGTCACGGCGGATGCGCTCGAGTCTCTTCGCAAACGGCGCGCGGCGCTGCGCGGCGACGTGGCCGCCGCGGAACGCGACGAGGTGCGGGCGCTGCAGATTTACGGCGCCGCCAAGGCGATGGCGAGCGCCTTGTCGCTCGAAGACATGGGCCCGCGCGTCGCGTCCGCGGTCCAGCGCCTCTTCGATTCCTACGAATTCATTCTTTACGCCATTGAAAAAGGGACGCCGGCTCCGCTCCAGCGCCGCGGCGCGTGGAAGAGGGAACCGCCCGTCGACCGTTTCCCCACGGAGGCGACCGTCGTGAGGCCGCCCGCCGTGTCGGAGATCGTGCCCGTCCTCTTCATTCCCATCGCGGCCCCGGGAGCGGCGATCGGGGGCGCTCTTTTCGTGAAGGTGAGCGGGGAAGCAAGGCAGGAACCAGAGCTGGTGCGCATCGCCGCAGACCTCGGGCCTCAGCTCGCGATGGCGCTGGCGAAGGCGCTGTTGTTCCGGCAGCTTGAGCTTCAGTCGCGCCGCGACGGCCTCACCAACACGCTTCGGCGCCAGCCGTTCCTCGACCGGCTCGCCGAGGAATTCAAGCGCGGCGCCGTTTTCAAGACGCGCTTCAGCCTGTTGATGATCGATATCGACCACTTCAAGGCGATCAACGACACGCACGGCCATCCGGCGGGCGACGCCGTCCTGACGCGCGTCGGGAAAATTCTCAATGACTCAATTTATGAAACAGACGCGGCGGGGCGTTACGGGGGAGAGGAATTCGTCGTGCTCCTGCCGCGGTCCGAACCCGACGGCGCTTTGCGGCGGGCGGAGACCCTGCGCGCGCGCATTGAGGCCGAAAAGATTCCGACGGCGTTCGGAGAGCTGCGCGTGACAGTCAGCATTGGGGTGGCGAACTATCCGGCGGCGGGCTCAACGGTCGACGATCTGGTGAGTGCGGCGGACAAGGCGTTGTACCGGGCCAAGGACGCGGGCCGGAACCGCGTGGTGGGGAGTTAGGCTCGACGCTGGCGGAAGGAACGAAGCGCGCTTTTGAAAGCGAACTTCACGGCAGTGAAAGCGAGCGGCGTGACGGACTTGAACATCGTTCGGCCTCCGAATTTCAGCAGGCCGGCCAAAAATCCGCTCTGGCTTTTCTTCGATCCATTGCCGTTCTTGGAATGGCCGTTCCTGTGGGGGATTAATCCGACCAGAAACTTTCCGAGCGTTCCGGCCGAGAAAAGCGACATCGCCGGGGCGATCAGCCACTGCGGATTTTCCTTCAGGAGATTAAGAGGGCTCAGTTTTCGTTTCACTTCTGACTTGAGGTCGCGCGCGCTTCGGTCGAACGCCAGGCGTTTGTCCGCGACGTCGCGTCTCAGGTCCGACAGGCGCATCGCGGGGAAAATCATGACTTGAGGGTTTCCAGCCAGCGCAGGGCGCGCCAGACGCTCGCCGCCGCGATGGAGGCCAGCAGACCGCCAATAATCAAGAGCGACCATCCGACATGGCCGGTGACGTGGGTGAGCCAGAAGCCGAGGGCCACGATCAGGACGACGAGAGACGCCATTCCCAGCGTGGCGGCGAAGAGGAGAAGCGCCGCGAAAACGAGGCTCGAAAGTGCGACTTCGGCGGTCCGGGCCTGGACGAGGCTCAGGACGCTCCCCAGGTAGTCGATGCCGTCCTTAACGACCCGCCGGAGCTGGTTAACGAGTGTAGAGTCGGTGGATTCTTCGGTTTCTATCATGGCGTGTTCCGTCCTCCAGTATGGGGTTGACCCGACCTCGGCGCAACCGGCTTAAAACCTTTCAACAGCACCTTATATATACGCACGAACGTGCCGATTTTTTAGAATTGAGAAACCATTCAACCCGGCCATCCAGGCGTCAGCGCCAGCCGGGAATAGAACTTCGACTGGCTGGGACCGTAGTTTCAGTATCTTCCCTTATTCAGGAGGCTTCATGCACAACGGCAATGGCGGCGATAAATTGAACGAGCAGAACAACAAGATCAAGCAGTTGGTGGAGGAAGCGACCGAAAAAGGCCGCGAGCTCCTCAACGAAGGCCTCGAAGGCGCGAAAGAACTTTTGGAAAAGAAAACGGCGGAGCTGAAACTGAAGGCCGCTGAGTACGGGCTCGATGAAACGGCCGATACCGTCCGTTCTTATGTGAAAAAGAATCCGTGGAAGTCCGTCGGCATCGCTGTCGCCGTCGGTCTCTTCCTGGGCCGCCTGACGGCCTCGTCCGACCGCGATTAATCCATCCCAGAAAAAGAGAGTTCATCCATGACAATGAAAAAGGCCGTTTTGGCGGTGTTGGCCGCCTGTATCACCATTCCGGCGTTTGCCGCCGAGACCCCCAAGGAGACCACTGCTGCCATGACCAAACCTGCGCCCGGACTTTACGCCAAATTCGAAACGACGGCCGGAAATTTCACCGTTCGCCTTTTCGATGTGGAGGCGCCCAAGACCGTCGCCAACTTTGTCAGCCTCGCGAAAGGCGAGAAGGAATTCACTGATCCGAAGAGCGGTTCCAAGGTGAAGCGTCCGCTTTATGACGGCCTCATCTTTCATCGCGTCATTCCGGATTTTATGGTCCAGGGCGGCGATCCGCTCGGAAACGGCACCGGCGGCCCCGGCTATCAGTTCGAAGACGAGTTCAACTCGCCGCGCACGTTTGACAAACCCGGCATCCTCGCCATGGCGAACGCCGGACCGAATACGAACGGCAGCCAGTTCTTCATCACTGTCGCGAAGACGCCGTGGCTGAACAAGCATCACACGATCTTTGGCGAAGTCGTTGAAGGCTACGACGTCGTCGATAAAATCAGCAAAGTTGACCGCGACGGGAACGATCGTCCGAAGACGCCCGTTACCCTCTCCAAGGTCACCATCGAAGACCACCGCAAATAACCCTTTCGCCCCTCAAAATTAAGGAGATCTCTCATGAGTCTTGTTCAGAAGCCAGCCCCGGATTTTAAGGGGAAAGCCGTTCTCGGTCACGAATTCCGCGATATTTCTCTCGAAGAGCAGAAGAAAGCCGGAAAGTGGACGGTTCTGTTTTTCTACCCGCTCGACTTCACCTTCGTTTGTCCGACAGAAATCATCGATTTCTCGAACCACAACGAAGAATTCAAAAAACTGAACGCCCAGGTCATCGGCTGTTCGGTCGACAGCCATTACACCCACCTCGCCTGGATCAATACCGCGCGTAAAGACGGCGGCCTCGGCGAGCTGTCCTATCCCCTCCTCTCCGACCTGAACAAGGACATCGCGCGCAGCTACGGCGTTCTCACCGACGGAGGCGTTGCCCTCCGCGGCTTGTTCATCATCAATCCGAAGGGGATCGTGGCCTACGAAGTGGTTCACGACCTCTCGGTCGGCCGCAGCCCGGAAGAGACGCTTCGCGTCCTGGCGGCTTTTCAGCATGTGGAAAAGACCGGCGAAGTCTCCCCGTCGAGCTGGAAGCCCGGCGAGAAGACAATGAAGGGCGACGTGAAGGGATCGAAAGAGTATTTCGCGACGGTCAAGTAAGAATTAAAGGCAAGAAATTGAACCAGGAGGTGATCATTATGGGTCCCAAAAGTCCTTGCGGCTGCTAAACCGCAAATAGCTCAGAATCAAAAAAGAACGAGCTGCTTTCTTCGGAAGGCGGCTCGTTTTTTTTTACGCTCAGGTACAATTCCCTTATGAAGCAACTCGTCCTGCTTTCACTTCTTCTCTGCTCGCCCGCCTGGGCGGTCGTTGACCGTCCGGCCGCGCGTACGCCCGTCATCGTCTTCGTGGGCGACAGCCTGACGGAAGGGTACGGTGTGAAACCATCCGAGGCGTATCCGGCGCTGATCAAAGGAATGATCGCGCAACGCGGATGGAATTTCGTACTGGAAAATGACAGTCGCAGTGGCGATACGTCGGCGGAAGCGCTGGCGCGCGTGTCGGACCGGCTCGATGAACCGATCGACGTTCTCGTGGTGGCGCTCGGCTCGAACGACGGCCTCCAGAAACTACCGTACGCGAAGCTGGAGAAGAACTTGAGGCGCATCATTGAGAAGACCTACGCGGCGAACAAGCA
>JBBRXR010000115.1:0-5794 GCA_038238485.1 Elusimicrobiota bacterium
CGAGAGCCACGATCCGAGAAGATATAGAACGTATCTTCCGCGGCGCCGGCCGCCTTCTTACCAGCAGCAGCGGGCTTTGCAGCAGCTTTATCCGCGGCCGAGAGAAAACCCGTCGCCATGAGTCCGGCGGCGAGAACGACGGCCGAGATGATCATCTTCTTTTTCATTTTGTGAGCTCCTCCATGTTATTGAGAGTTGTCTTGTGGCAGCCCCACTCTCGGGGGCCGGGAATTTACTGCGCGCGGTACCCGGGACGCGCGGCTTCCTCGAACAGGAACAGGAAGCCGAATCGGTGGGAGAAGACCATCCGGTACTCGTCATACGAACCGAGGTCCGGCGCCAGGAACAGGTTGTCGTCCTGGCGCGCCGCGAGGTAGCTCCAGTCGACGGTCGTGTTGGAGGTGATGCTCCAGGTCAGACCGAGGCCCCACAGGCGGTCGAATGTCTCTCCGAAAAAGTGTTGGAACGGCTCCGGACCCCACACGCCCGTGCCGTAATGCGCCCACATCGTGAGCGGGTCGCGCTGAATCTTTCCTTCGATCGAATAATACTCGCTGATCGGCTTGTTGGATGTGGCGTCGTTCGTGTAGGCCACGTTGGAGATCGCGAGCTGCTGTCCGAACGCCGCGCCGAGAAGCCAGTTCATCGGCCGCGTGTGGCCGTGCACGAGGATGCGGCCTTCGTGAATGAAACCGTTCGTCGCCCAGGCGCCGACGCGCGAGGGCGGATCGAAAACAATGTCGCCCTTGTCGTTGTAATACGACTGACGGTCCATCGACGTGCGGTAGTCCGACATCCGGTGCTGCAAGGCAAAGGCGATGGGGGCGTTCTCCCCCTTGTTCAGGTTCCACGCCTGGAGGACTTCCGGATCATAAATCAACTGGCTCGTTCCCGGCGTCGGATCGAAGGCGATCGTCGTCACGACGAACACGGCCTCGCGGTTGTTCCAGTCGACGACAAAGGGCGACTCCGGGCCGCGCGGCTGCGACACGATGGCGCCGGGATTGTTGACCGACCCTTCGCGCAGAAGCGGCACCGGGCCCTCGACGGGGCGGCGATAGGTGTAATGAACGGACCCCTTGAGCGTTGGGAGCAGATCGGTGCCGAGGCGGACGTCCACCTGGTCTTTGTTGCCGGCGAGCACGGCGGCGTGAAGCAAATCGGCCATGAGGGTCCACTCGCGGTTGAACATGTCGGCGTGGCGCTCCATGCGCACGCGCTCGGCCAGGCCGTCCTCGTCCTTGGCCTTGCGCGTACCGATGCTCCACGACGACCCTTCGAGGCCCGTGCCCGCGGCCACGGGATGCGCGACCGTGTAATTCTCCCCCGCCCGATACGGGCTGAAGAGGACGCCGGCCTGCCAGCGGTTGCCTTCTTCCGTCGTGATGTCGTACGACAGCGCGCCGGAACGGACGTGGTTCTCTTCGCCGCGCACGTCCAGCGACGCGGGAAGCTGCTCGTCTTTCAGGACGCCCGTGATTTTTCCAAGGCCGATCGGTGTCGACGCGCGCGCGTACAGCGACGGCTTGAGTCCCCACGCGAGTTCATCACCATAAGCGACCGCACCCTCCACGCCGAGCAGGCGACCGCCCGCCTCAACGCCCTGCGGCGCATGGCGGCCGGAGATGTTGAGGTAAAGGTCCTGCTTGAAACTGTCGGGGTAGATGCCGAAGGATCCGGAGTGCCGCAGATAGTCATCATCAGGATAAGAAGCGGGATAGAGGCCGAAGAAGTCGCCCTGACCTTCCCAGCTGTCGTGGCCGACGCCGTAAAAGCCGTGCAGGTACCATTCGTCTCGGTCGAGTTTCGCCTCGGCCTGACGCACGACCGCATTGCGGTCCTGGTTGTCGAGACGGTGGTTCTCATTGATCGGCCGCCAGTACCGGTCCGCGTAACCGCCCTGCATTTCGAACAGGACGCGCGTGAAGATGCCGGGCGAGAAGCGCGCGGCGGCTTCGGTCAAAAGGGACTCGCCGAAATGGGCGGTGAGCGGACCGCGACCGTCGCCGGTCTTGGCGTAGGTCTTGTTGAGATTGGCGTCGGTCTCACGGAAGCCGCCCATGGTCTGGTGCATCAGCCCTTCGAGGATCAGCTCGTGCGAGAGTCGGAAGGTGCCGGGTTCGAGGTAAGAGGTTTCTGCCGCGAACCCAGGAAGAACTGAGTTCGCCGCGATGGCGGCCGCGATCAGAAGGCGGCCGCTAATTCGCATCGGCAGCCTCCGGCTTGGTTCCCGCGCGGGCGGAGGGAAGGAAATTCATCGGCTCATGCCACGGTCCGTGCTGGAACGCGCCGTAGACAGGGCGCAGGCGACGGAGGAACGGGCTCTTGTCGCCGTCGCCCTGTGTGGTAATGCCCAGCCACTCTTCGTAAATCCATCCGCCATGAAAGGGACCCTTGGTCTGAGGCGTCTTGTCCTGAATGGAGGCGTCGTACTTCGGCCCCGCCTTCCACCATTCGTCGACGAACTCGAAAAGCACGCCGCCCAGCGCGTTGCCGGTTTTCGATCCCGCCGCGTGCGACTCAATGTCTTTCCAGTTGGCGACAAGGTAGGCGCTCTGCGTGTTCTCAGCGTCTTCGGCACTCTGCTCGCCGTTGTAGGCGGGGCAGCCGAATTCGGAAATGAGAACGGGGCGCTTCCAGATTTCCTTCAGACTCGTCCAGAAACTTTCGCCCATGCCGTACTTGCCGCGATAGGCGTTGATGGCAAGCACATCCACGTCGGGACACTCCCGCGTGATGATGTCGAGAAATTCGATATCGCCGTTACACATAGCGACCGGTCTGGAAGGATCGAGCGAGTGGACCATACGGGCGAGCGAGTTTATAAAGCGGTAGTAGGTCTGGGGATCTTTTCGCGCATTATTTCCGTGCCCGAAGTTGTTCTCGTTGCCGAGCACCCACATGAGGACATAGGCCTCGTTCTTGTTGTCCATCACCATCTGCCGGACGCTGGCCCGCATCTTCTCGCGCTGGGTCGCGTCGTTGTAGTCCGTGCCGTCTTCCCACGCCGCGCCGGAGCCCACGGTGTAGGCGCCCACCAGGTCACCCATCAGTACCTTGATGCCGTGCTTCTCCGACAAATCGCGGAGAAGCTCTTTGTTGGCGCCGTGGTGGTAAAGGCGCAAAGTGTTGATCCCCAGCTCTTCCATGAGCCGGAAGTCTCCAACGGCGGGCTCATCGGCATCCTGCTTGTTGTTGCCGTTGGCGTCGACGAAGCTGTCGTAGGGGCCGTCGATCTGCTGGTTTCGGTTCTCGTCTGACGTCATCCAGTCCGAATGCGGCTTGTAGCCCCAGTCGGGGCTGCGACCCACCGGCGTCGGGAAATAAGAAATGCCGCGGATGAGGAAGGGCCTGCCGTTCACACGGATCTGCCATTCGCCATCGCCCGCGCGCACGAAGCGAACGTTGCCGCGCTCGAAGGTCGTGTGCAAATTATCCGGCGCCACGCGCTTCGCCCCGGCCAAGCGGTCCGCCCACTCACCGGGATTGATTTCAAACGCGTCGTTGGTGGCCTTCTTGTCGTAGCCGTTCTTCACGCGGATCTTGGCGTCAACGAGCGAGATCTTCCATTCGGGATGCTCCTCGAGAAGGCGGTAAACGGCATCGAGCGCGGACACGCCGACGTACCAGGGCGAGCCGTCCTGCCAGGTCACCGATTTCGGGAAATGAACGACGACGGCGTGGTACGCCTTGAGCGCCTGCCACAGTCGACCCATTTCCTCGAGACTGCGCGCGATGTTGTAGAGACGCAGTCCCTGGTTCTGCGCCCCTTTCTGGGAGACCCACTTGTAGTAGGAGAGAACAGGGTCGACTTCCGGGCGGAATTTGTCGAGTGGGCCATCGAGGCGGTGCTCGGAGAGAAGCTGTTTGTACGTCGCGTCGTTTGAGAGGTCGCCGTCGTTCGGAAAGATGCCGGGGCCCGCTTCTTCAGCGAGGCCGGCGCGGTCCCTGATCACATAGCGGTAACGCGGCGTGCCGAGGTTTTCGAATGAACCGTAGGCGCTGTAATCGACGGGGGCCACGGACTCCGACGCGCGCGAAGCATGCGCTTCGCCCGGCGTTGAATTGGCCAGAAGAGGAGAGGATGTCAGTCGGAGCAAAAGGCAGGAGAGGAGAGCAGCCCTGCCCGTGCGAAACGGTCGCGTCATCGGTCCCTTTAACACCATTGTTTCAGCATCCGGTTAGGTGGACGCCAGGCCTCAGCCGAGAGGGAGCGAGAGTGTACGAAAAAAAGGTCGGACGGGAAGCACTTTTCTCGACGGTAAATCGTCCCCAGAAACCAGCCGCCGTCGCGCGCCGAATCGGCGCCGCCCGCGTGACACTCCTCAGCCCTTGAGCGCTCCCGCCGTCACGCCCGCGATGATGTGCCGCTGGAGGAAAATGTAAGCGATCACGATGGGCACGACGGAGATGGTCATCCCGGCCATGAGGAGCGGATATTCGGTAAGGGTACCGCCCCAAAATTTGACGAGGCCCAGCTGAAGCGGCATCAGCGACTGCGACTGAAGCACCAGCTGGGCGAGCATGAATTCGTTCCAGACGTTGAGCGCCGTGAAGAGCGCCACCACGGCGAGCGCCGGCTTGGCGAGCGGAATGGCCACGTGCCAATAAATGCCGAGACGACCGCAACCGTCGATGCGCGCGGCGTCTTCCAGGTCCTTGGGAATGCGCTCAAAGAAAGGCCTCAGAATGAACAACCCGAGGGCGAGGCCGCCGTTGATCTGCGGCAACATGTAGCCGAGCCGCGTGTTCACGAGGCCCAGTTTCATCAGCAGGATATAGAGCGCCACGATGGCGCCCGGCACGGGAATCATGATGGTCGCGAGGAAGGTGTAGTAGATCGCGTTCTTGCCGGGAAATTCGAAGCGCGCGAAGGCGAAGGCGGCGAGCGAGGAAATGACGAGCACGCCGAACACGCAAAGCGTGGTGTAGAAAACGCTGTTGAAGAAGTAGACGCCGAACTTGCCCTTCGTCCAGGCGGTGGCAAACGTGCTCCAGTTCGGATGGGCCGGGAACAGGCTCATGTCCGTGAAAACGGTGGCGTTCGTCTTGAGGGCAGAGGCGAACATCCAGATGAGCGGGAAGATGCAGCTGGCGGCAACGGTAATGAGGATCAGGTGAGCGGTGGTGGAACGAACCCCGTTACCGAGAACGTTCAACAGGCGCTCGGTAGAGGCGGAGCGCGTTTTCTCGGTGGCGGGGTTGGCGGCGGCTGCGGTCACGCTCATCAGTCCACCTTCGCCCGTTTCGAAATCTGCATCTGCAACATGGACACAACGAGAAGGATGGCGCCGAAAACGAGGCCCATCGAGCAGGCGTAACCGAGGCGAGAGCCGGGCGTGATCTCATCGAGAATGCGCTTCATCGGCACTTCGGTATGGGAACCGGGGCCGCCGCGCGTCGTGGTGATGACGAGATCGTAAAGCTGCATGGTGCCGAGGACCGTGAGCACCGACACCAGGATGAAAACCGGAATCATGAGCGGCACGGTAATCGTCCAGAAGATGCGGAGTTCACTGGCGCCGTCAACGCGCGCCGCTTCGTAGAGATCGCGCGGAATGCCCTGCAGTCCCGCCAGAAGAATGATGAATCCCCAGCCGAAACCCTTCCACATGTGAACGATGGCCAGCGAAGTGATCGCGGTCTTCGGTTCCGCGAGCCACGCGTGCTGGTACGCTCCCAAGCCGATGCGCTGGAGGAGGAAATTGAGCAACCCGTAATCGCCCTGGTAAATCCAGTTCCAGATGAGGCCGACGACAATGCCCGAGAGAATCGGCGGAAGGAAGAAGATGGA
>JBBRXR010000116.1:0-5772 GCA_038238485.1 Elusimicrobiota bacterium
GAATTTGTACCGATGTACCGTCTCGTGATTCAGCCGCTCATCCATCTCCCCGACATCGAGAACGCGAGCTTCTGGGACATCACAGTCGCCGTGGGCCGCAACTGCTTTCTCGGCACCGACCTTTCCGGCGCCTACGTCACGAGCCGCGCCCGCCGTCCGGCGGCCGTGCGCCGCCTCGCCGAGGGCGGCCTCGCCGCGTCGCGCCAGGCCGCGGTGGCCGGCCTCGTCGTCATTCTCTTCAGCGCGATTCCGCTGTTGCTGAACTTTCCGCAGATCGCCGCGGGCATCGTCCTGTTCGGCTCCATGATTTTCATTGTCAACGCCGGCATCTTTGCGCTCAGCGGTTCCGACCGACAGGCCCGCCGAACCGGCGTGCCGCAGGTTCGCTATTACGCGGCCCAAGCCGGTGAGGGCGAGACGGCGCCGGCGTATTCGTTCGCCATGACGTTCGACGACCGCACCACGCTCAGCGAATACCTGCGTGAAGGCGTGAGCGAGACCGTGGCCGACATCACCTCCGCCTTCCACGAACGCCGGCTCCCGCTCCCCGATAATTTTACCGTGCTGGCGCCGTGGTTCCTCCAGGAAATCGGACAGCTGTCGCTCCAGCGCGGCCTCGCCCGCCTCCGCGTGACCGCGACCGTCGAGAACGACGAGTTCGTGCTCCGCGTGAACGTGGACGGCCCCGCGATGAACGGCCCCGACCTCGAGCGCCTCGGCACGCTCGCTGCGCGCGACGCCTGGCAGCTCACCTGGGGTGAAACCACCGCCGCGGGCCGAGAGCTCACCATCCGCTCAAAGATTGTCAGCGACATCCGCCTGGACGATCTTCCGACCTCGGGGCCCGAGCTCGCGCGCGCGATTGCCGCCGCCGGCGCGCCGCGCGCCGCCGCGATGCGCGAAACCATCCGCGCTTTCCTCGGGCAGATCGAACGAAATCAATTTGTCGGCATGTCCGAACGCGTCCGTTCGCTGCTGTGGTCGGGCGATGAACCCGCGTTCATGTCCGCCCTGCGCACGCTGCACAAGGCCAAGCGCCCCGCGCAGCGCGAAACGCTTTTGTCCGACCTCCGCCAACTCGCCGCCGATGGGCCCGACGCCCGAACGCGCCAGATCGCCGCTTGGGCCATCACCGTTCTCGGGCCCGCGTCACGCACGATGGGCGGCTTCACGAAACTGGACGGAAAGAATTTATCGACTCGCCTTTTCTCTCACATCACGCTGCCGTCGGCCGGTGTCGTCGACGTCGAACTCCGCGAGCCCGCAGGATGGTTGTCGTGGGCGATCGCGATGCTTTCTGTCTGGTTCCCGCTCCTTCAGCGCTTCGTCAACTGGCGCAACGAATCCACTTTCCGTTTCACCGAATCCGCCGTCGCCGACCCCGCGACGCCCGCGCCTGATGCGAACCGCGCCGTCACACTTTCCTTCCCCGAGAACCGCCCGACCGCCGACATCTTCGAAGCGATCATTCATTTGTGGACGCGCCATGCCGCGCCCTCGGGAACGGTGTTGTCGATCGACCGAGCGGCCGTCGACGGCATCCGCGAAAAACCCGAGAACTGGCACTGGGACGACGTCCTGCGCGCCGACGGATTTTCCCGCGTCGAGCGCCACATGGGCGCCGCGGGATCCACGTCCATGCGACGCGGCCTACCCGCCGTCGATGAAGAGGCGATGAACAGCCCCTGGGGCCCGTTCGACGTCGTCGTGAAACTTCTGGTGTCTCCGATCGTCCTTTACTACCGCAACCTGCACGTGCGCGATGAAGCCTTCCATCGCATCGGCATCTGGATCGAAGGTGGGCTCGACGTGAGCTCCTCGTCGCTTTGGGCCATCCAGTTCCATGGCGCCAAACCGGAATCGAAGAGCATGAAGCTGGAAGGCGACGCTTATTACATGCGTCATTCCTGGAAGAAACATTTCTCTACGCTCGCCGCACCGCTGGGATGGCTCGGCTTCGCCCTGGCTTTCTCGACGGTGGTCGCCCTTCAACTCACGGGCATCATTAATGTCAGCGAGATCGCGCACGGCTACTTCCTTTATTGGTTGTATCTGGAGCTCGCCATCAACTGGCTCGCGGTGACACTCAACCTCCTGCCGCTCGATCGATCCGATTTCTGGCGTTACGTCCGCAAAAAACGCGAATGGGTCAACCGGCCGCCCAAGCCACCCGTGCGCGCCGCCACCGACCTGCCGAAAGGAATTTTCAAGAGCCAGGGCTTCGACGACAGCATCTGGGCCGTCGGCGTCGACGCGATCGTGCGCGGCGCGAAATCCGCATGGCTCTCCGTCAACCGCTCGCGTCGCAACCAGCACCTGCTCGGCCTCATGGTCGCGCAGGTTCGCGCCGACATCGCCGCCACAGGCCGGATTTCGGAAGCGACCGTGGCGCTCATCCGAATGCGCGCCGCTCCTGTTCTCGCTCAGTTTGAAAAACATCCGCCCATCGGAGACGCCGAGGAACTTCACGGCATCGAGTGGGGCGTGCTCCTCGCGTTGATTCAGAAACCCGGCGGCGTTCTGCTCGGCGCCAATTTCCTCAACCGCGACGGCCTCGAAATTCCCGACGATGCGCTCCGCCCTTACTTCACTTCCGATGGCTGGCGCGCGTTCGAAGCCTACCGCCGCGCCGCCGACGCCGCAGGCGTGAGCGACGCGCTTCTTCGCGGAGACCCGGAAGGCCGCCTCGAGCTCTCGCTCGCCGCGCTGGCCCCCGCGACCGCCGCCGACTTCTTCCGCCGCATCGGCAAACCGAACGCGGGTCGCAAGGCCGACGCCGCTTTTGCCGCCGGGCGCGCGAGCGAACTGAATATTCTCGATTCGGCCGCCCTTCCCTGGTCCGCCGATGAAACGACGCCGTCGCTTGGCAGCGTCGAGGTGAACGTTGCCCGCGCCGGTCTGACCGGCACTGCGCTCCGCCGGTACACGAAATCCCATGAGCCGCTTCTGGCCGCGATGGCCCTCCTGGAACGCAGCGACGTGAAAGTCACCGCCGCCGAACTGTCGTCAGTCGTGATGGCCATCCGCCTGACGCTCGATCCCGACCACCATCTCGCGTCGCCTTACGGGACCGCTTTCGACGATGAAGTCCTTCGCCGCGAACTCGAAGCGGTGAACCGCCTCGTTCCCACGGAAGGCGACGGCAGCGTGTTCGCCAACCCGTTCCCCAACGATCGCACGATTGACGGCGGCCGCGGCGTCATCCGGATTCCGACGACGCCCATCATCGCGCCGGCGAGTTTGAGCAGCGCCTTCCAGATTCTCGTTCCGCCGCCGGCGCCGCCCGCGCCGCCGGTGCCCGTCATTTCCGGCCGCAACGGCGTCGTCCTGAACGTCCCCGCCGCGAGTCTCGCGCGCGCCTCCGCGGCGCGTCACGGCCAAGTCGCGCCGACCGGCACGACAAGCGGCTCCTCCCCTGACCTCGCGACCGTCCGCGACGTTTCCGGTCGCGGTCGCGCCGCCGCCGACGCTCCGATGACGGTCTCGAATGAGCCCGGGTCGTTCTCCCGCTCCGCCGCGAAGCGTTCGTCCACCGCCGATTCCCCCCCACCGGCCATCGTGACCTCCGGGTTCCGCGTCTCCAATCCGGTTTCTCGCGCGAACGACGCGACGACGACCAACGCTTTTCCCCTTGCCGGCACGGACAACGGTGGCATCAACACCTTTGAGACCGCGCCAACGCGGACCCGCCAAACAGCCGATCCCACCCGCGCGTCAACGCCGAACACCGGCGATGCCACCGCCACGGCCTCCCGCAATGCCGCGCCTCACACCGGAGCGACGCGCGCTTCCTCCCGCTTGGCGGGCGACACGCCGGTCACGGCCGCGGCACGCTTTCCCGTCGGAAACGCGATCATGACGGCCGCCATCGTCTCGCACGATTCAAATTCTCCCGACCGCGCCGCCCAGACCGCGGCGCTCGCGGTGGCACAGGCCGCCGCGGACACCGCCGAGCGCGCCCGTCGCGACGCGCTTCGTACCGCGCCCGCGTCTGACGACGCCGCGAGCCTTCCCGCGTTCGCCGCCGCGCTTCGCCCGGCGGTGATCAGCGCCGTGTTCACCGGTACGCCCGGCGTGCGCGTGCGCGCCGCGGCCATCGGCGCGGGCGCTTCCATCGCTTTCGCTCTGTGGGCTGCCGCGTCGATATCGCTCGGCGCGCCGATTTCCACCACGTCCGCCTTCACCGTCGCGGCCGCGCTCCTTTTTTCGCTGGCCATCGGGTTCGGTCGCCAAGTCGCGTTCTCTTCCATTGATTTCCTGGCCCAGGCCCTCTACCAGCCGCTGGCCGCTCGCCTGGCGATCATCGCGTTGGCCGTGAGCGTCGCTTCGGCCGCGAGCGCGGCCGCGCAGACACCGGCAACGGCGTCGCTCGACACGCCGCGCCCGAATTCGAATCTGCTCCGCCCCGGCGCGCCGACGCCCAACGCGAATGATTTCATCAACCGACCGCCCGTCCCGATCAATCAGCCGGCCACTCAGTTCACCGTCTCGTCAAATGCCCGCGTCGGCGCCGCCGCGATGGAGACGATTAACCTCCTCGCCGCGATCGCCACGCTCGACGCGGCCGTCTCGTTCATCAGCGCGAACCGCCAGATCTCGGCCTATCAGGCCGCTCGGGAGATTTCCGAAGACAACGTGAGCGACGTGGAACGCGCGGCGATCCGCGAGCTGGCGCGAGAAACGCGCCTGGCTGCGCGCCTTGCGGCGGTGCGTGCGGGTTCGCTCGCGTCGACGAGCGGCATTCACGACAAGACCGCGGCAAATGCCGCGGCCGGGCTGGACGAGAAGGAACTTCCCGCCGTCCTGCAGGAGCTCCGGCAGATCGCACTCGTTCTCTCGACGGAAAGTGACGCCAGCAGTGCGGCGTTCCTTCCCAACCGCGAGCGCAACAAGGCTTTGTCCGACAGCGCGCAACGCGGCCGCGCCTTGCTCGTGCTTGAAGAAGCCTGGGCGCATGAGTTCGCGAAGAAGGGATCTTTGAAGAGCGCGACGGACGCCTCGAAGAAAGCCCGTGCGGTGCGCGTTCTCCAGCTTTACTCTCCCGCCCCGGCGCGCGAGAAGAGTGGCGCGACCCACCAGGACGAGGCCGCGGAGAAAGCCGCGAACCCGGGCGAAACCCATCTGGAAAAGCCGACGGCGACGCAGGCAGGGAAGTCCGATAACAGCACGGTGACCGACGTAGAGAAGGGGAAGGGAGGCGAGCGCGAACCCGGGTCGGAGAACAACGTTTTCGGATCCGTGGGCAGGGACCGGGCGCTCGCCGCGTCGTCTCCGACGCACGACCTCATTCTCGCGTCCGCGATCGGCAACGCCAACCGCCTGACCACCGCGCTCGGCGCGAGCATCGCCGACGGCAACACTCTGGGCGCTCCGATCGGGGCAGCCGAGGGCGATCATTCGATTTCGAATTCGATTCTCACGCCGCAGGGCGACAACACCGCGCCCACGCCACTCGAATTGAGCCAGCGCCTTCAACCGAAGGAATCGCTGCCCGCCAACGGCCCCGTCGGAAGGCTGGTGCGCTCGTCGATCGTCTGGACCGCCATCGGATTCGGCGTCATCGCGACGTTCCTCGGCCTCGACATCCGCCAGGTGCTGGCCATCGCGCTCGCTTTCATCGGACCGGTCGTCGTGATCGGAATTCTCCGCGCGCGCCGCGCGGCCGCGTCCAAGGCGGCCTCCGACCGTGCCCGCATCACTGATGGCACGGGTGCCGCGATGCCGACGGGCGACGCCAATCTCAACGCGCTCGCTGACCTTGTCATCCGTCTC
>JBBRXR010000117.1:0-5768 GCA_038238485.1 Elusimicrobiota bacterium
CTCGGTGGTCACGTGAAGGCAGGCCGCGACTTTCATGCCCTTGAGCGGCTTCTCTTTGGCGAAGCGCGCCTTGATCTGCCGGAGAACCGGCATCTCGCGTTCGGCCCAGTCGATGCGTTTCTGTCCCTCGGAGGCGAGGCGGATGTCTTTGACGTCGTATTTCATTTTTTTATTTACCCGCAGATCTTCTTAAGTTCGTTGGCCTTGTTCGTGAGTTCCCACTTGAAGCCCTGGTCTTCGCGGCCGAAATGCCCGTAAGACGCGGTCTTGCGGTAGATCGGCTTTCGCAGATCGAGCGTCTCGATGATGCCCTTGGGGCTGAGATCAAAGATCTTCTCGACGGCTTTGCTGATGGCCGAGTCCGGCACGATGCCGGTGCCGTTCGTGTCGATGAGAATGGAGACCGGCTGGACCACGCCGATGGCATAGGCGAGCTGGACCGTGCATTCCTTGGCGAGCCTGGCCGCCACGACGTTCTTGGCGATGTAGCGCGCCATATAAGCGGCGGAACGGTCCACCTTGGTCGGATCCTTGCCCGAGAACGCGCCGCCGCCATGAGGGCACCAGCCGCCGTAGGTGTCGACGATGATCTTGCGGCCCGTGACGCCGGTGTCCGACTGCGGACCACCGACGACGAACTTGCCGGTCGGATTCACGTGAAAGATGGTCTTCTTGTCGATGAGGTCCTTGGGAAGAACGGCCAGCGCGACCTTGTTGATCAGGTCCTCACGGAAAGCGTTGGTGATCTTTTTTCCCGAGCGGTCAAGAACGTCCGTGGTGTGCTGGGTGGAGACAACCACGGTGTCGATGCGGAACGGCTTGCCCTCCCGATACTCGACCGTGACCTGAGATTTTCCGTCCGGGCCGAGGAAAGGGACAATTCCCTTCTTACGAACTTCGGCGAGACGCTTGGTGAGCTTGTGCGCGAACTGGATTGGGGCGGGCATCAGCTCAGCGGTTTCATCGGACGCGAAGCCGACCATGAGGCCCTGGTCTCCGGCGCCGCCGCGGTCCACACCCTGGGCGATGTCGGGCGACTGTTTCTGAATGGCGTTGAGGATCGCGCAGGTGTCGTAGCTGAAACCGTATTTCGGTTCGGTATAGCCGATGTCGCGGATGACGCCGCGCACGAGTTCCTGAACGTCGACGTAGGTGTGGGTGGTGATTTCACCGCCGACGATGGCAAGGCCGACGGTCGCGAAGGACTCGCAGGCCACCCGGCCGCGGGGATCATCCTTCAGAACGGCGTCGAGGACGGAGTCGGAAATCTGGTCGCAGACCTTGTCCGGATGACCTTCGGTCACCGATTCGGACGTAAATACAAAACGATCTTTCCTCACTTCATCTGCCTCCTGATCTGGAATCTTCTCAAAAAAATCCTGAGACGCTAAACGCGCTTCTTCTTGGTTTTCTTGCCTTCTGGCGCCACTTTCTTTTCCTTGAGGAGCGCGATCTTTTGCGCTTCGGCCAGAAGAGCGTCGACGACCTGCATCGACGTTCCTTCGGCGTAGGTGCGCAGCAGCGGCTCGGTTCCGCTCGGACGGAGCAACAGCCAGGAATCATCTTCGAGCGTGAGCCGGACGCCGTCTTCGGTCTGGAGGCTCTTCACGTTCGCGCCGGCCACGACCGGGCCGAAGAGCGCCTTGACCTTCTCGGTCCACGGACCTTTGTCGATCGGGGACTCAAGCGGAAAGTCGACGCGCTTGAAATTGGAAACGCCGAAGCGCTGGTAAAGCTCGTCGACGAGCGCTGAGAGCGGCTTCTTGCGCATCGCCATCATCTCGAGGATCAGGAGCGCGCAGAGCAGGCCATCGCGCTCGGGAGACCAGAGGCCGACGCCGTATCCGCCCGATTCTTCGCCGCCCAGCAAAACTTTTTCTTTCCCCATCACTTTCGCGATGTATTTAAAGCCGACGGGCGTCTGCTCGAACGGAAGCTTGAAATGCCGGGCGATGCGCTCGGGCAAGTAGCCCATGGAAACGGTCTGGACCACTTTCCCCTTCATCTTGCGGCCTTCGACGAGGTGAAGAAGGATGAGCGGCATGACGGTGTGCGGCGGCAGGTAGCGGCCCTTATCGTCGACGAGACCGATGCGGTCCACGTCGCCGTCGACGGCCACGCCGATCGAGGCCTTCGTCTCGAGCACCTTGGTCACGAGCGCCTTGAGGTTGACGTCGATGGGCTCCGGATTCACGCCGCCGAAAAGGACGTCGGACTCGCCGCTAATCACAATGTGGTTGTCGCGCTTGGGAGAAAGCTGTTCGAACAGCACGCCGCCGGGACCGTGCATCGCGTCGAAGACGACCTTGCCCTTGATGCGGGGCAGCGGCCATTTCACGCGCGCCTTGAGCGACGCGATGTAGGCGGGCGCGAGCTCGACGCGCTTGGGCGTGTCGGTGGACGTGCGGATGTCGCTGATGTCCACACGGCCTTCAACGGCCTTTGTGATTTCCTCGGCGACGGAGCCGCCGTGCGGGCCCTTCAGCTTGAAGCCGTTGAACTTATAGGGGTTGTGGCTGGCCGTGATCATGAAGCCCATGGCGGCCTTGCGCTGCTTCACGTGGAAGGAAAGCGCGGGGGAGCTGATGGGCTGCGCGGACATTTCCACCTTGAACCCGTTGCCCGTCGCGACGGAGGCCGCGGTTTCAGCGAAGCGGTCGGAGAAAAAACGGCGATCGTAGCCGATCAGGATGAGCCGGCTCTTGGAGGTCTGACGAATGACGTCGCAGGCCGCCTGAGTGGCGCGGCGGACGTTGGCGAAGGTAAAACCGTCGCCGATTACGGCTCGCCAGCCGTCGGTACCGAACTTGATTTCGTAGGTCATTTAACTCTTGGTGTGATCGGTGAGAATGGTTCCGTCGCCGAGGGCGGCGCCGGGCTTGATGTCAACGTTCGTTCCGATGCGGCAGCGGCGGCCGATGATGGCGCCCTGCGCGCGAACGCCGGAACCGATGCGCGCGTTCTCCAGAACGATGACGTCGGTGAGTGAGGCTCCGTCTCCGACCACGACACCGGGCGCAAGGCAAACAAACCCGTCCAGCGTCACATTCTTTCCAATGCGGCTTCCGCGCCCGATGACGGCGCGCCCGTTCAGCGTGGGACGTCCGTCAAAACGAACCTTCCCCTCCAACCGGAGACCGTTTTTACGCAAATAATTCCCCCCTGTCCAGCGATTACGCGAAGCCAAGAGGTCGCGATGCGCGTCAAGGTAGGTGGTCAGGGTGCCAATGTCGTTCCAGTAACCTTTCATCGGGAAGCCGAACATCGGCTCACCGCGGTCGAGGGTGCCCGGGAAGGACTCGCGTTCGATGGAGACGGGACGGTCGGTCGGAATGCGGCGCAGCCACTCCGGATCGAGGACGTAAGCGCCGGCGTTAACCATCTTGGTGCCGACCGGCCGCTGAGGCTTTTCGATGAACTGGTGCACGCGTCCGCCCGCGCCGGTCTTGACCACGCCGAAACGCGACGGGTCGTCCACTTTGGTGAGGGCGATCGTGCAAAGGGATTTATGGCGTACGTGAAACGCCTCGAAGGCGTGGATATCGAGGTCGAAGAAAACGTCGCCGTTAAAGGCGAGCACGGGGTCGGTGATTTTCTTTTTGCGGTCCACCGTTCCGAACGCGAAACGGATGGCCCCGCCGGTGCCGAGCGGCGACGGTTCATAGGCGAAATGAAGTTTCATTCCCTTCGGCGTGACGCCGCGCAGCGCCGATTCCCACTCACGCGCGTGCTTGCCCGCCGCGAGAACGACATCGCGCACGCCGCCTTCCTTTAACAAATCCAGTTGATAGGCGAGAAACGGGCGGTTGAGAACGGGGATCAGGCCCTTTGGCCGTCCCAAGGTGAGCGGGCGAAGGCGCGTGCCCTGGCCGCCGACGAGAACAATCGCGATCATGCGTGGCCGTCCAGCTGGCGGAAGAACTCAATGGTCTGCGAAAGCCCCTCATCGAGCGTCACGCCGGGCGCCCAGCTCAGGACACGTTTGGCTTTGCCGACGGCCAGAAGGCTGCGGCGAAGTTCGCCGTTGCGGGCGGGCTTGTGCTTCGCCGGGCGGATCTCGCCCACGATGCGGGCCATGCGGCGGTACAGGTCGTTGACCGACGTCGCCTGCGTCGTGCCGATGTTGACGATCTGGTTTTCGGCCTTGGTCAGCCCGAGCAGGCTGGCGCGTGCGACGTCACCCACGAAGACGAAATCGCGGCTCTGCTTGCCATCACCGAAAATGGTGATCGGCTGGCCGGACAGAAGACGGCGCGAGAAAATGGCGACCACGCCGGCCTCGCCGTGCGGGTCCTGGCGCGGGCCGTACACGTTGGCGTAGCGGAAGATGGTGAACTTCTGCCCGTAGAGGGCGGCGTTCGAGAGGATGTATTTCTCGCTGGCGAGCTTGGCCACGCCGTACGGCGAGAGCGGAATCTCGGGGAATGACTCATCGGCGGCGCGCTTGCACTCGCCGTACACCGTTCCGCCGGACGACGAAAAAAGGAATTTCTTCACTTTGTTGTCCTTCGACAGTTTGAGCAGGTTCAGGATGCCGATGATATTCACCTGCGCGTCGAAGGCTGGATCTTCCACCGATCGGCGCACGTCGATCTGCGCGGCGTGGTGGTTGACCACATCGAATTTGTGGCGGGCGAAAAGTTTCTGGAGAGCGCCGAGGTTGCGGACATCGCCGCGAACGAACGTCGCCTTCGGGTTCACCTGGGAGCGGCGGCCGGAAGATTCGTTGTCGAAGGCCCACACGCGGTGACCGGCATCAATATATTTATCGACGATCGTCGAGCCGATGAAGCCCGCGCCGCCTGTGACGAGAATTTTCATGATCAGTAGGCTCCTTTGGCTGAGAGGACCGCCGGGATCGTCTTCAGCAAAATCTTCACGTCAAGGCCCGGCGACCAGTGTTCGATGTAAAAAATGTCGAGATCGATCATCTCTTCGTACGTCAGCTCCGCGCGGCCGCTGACCTGCCAGAGGCCTGTAATGCCGGGAAGAACGTTGAGCCGCTTGCGCGCCCACTCATCATACGCCTGAGCTTCCCATAAGACTTGAGGGCGCGGTCCCACGAGGCTCATTTCTCCGCGGAGGACATTGATGAGCTGCGGCACCTCGTCGAGGCTGTAGCGGCGGAGGAAATGTCCGACGGGCGTGATGCGCGGGTCGTTCTTCATCTTGAAGACCGGCCCCTTTCGATCGCTCTTGGCGCGGAGATCCTCCAGTAGCACGTCGGCGTTGCTCACCATCGTGCGGAACTTCATGAACTGGAACGGCCGCTGGCGGAACCCCACGCGCTCGTGCTCGTAGAAAACGCCGCCGTGGGACGTGACCTTAATGAGCCACGCGATCACGACGAGCGGAATGAAGAAAATGCCGATCAGCAATGCGGAAAGCGAGACGTCCATAAGCCGCTTGGTGATGAACGAGCTGCCCTGCAGTGAGACCGGTTTGATCTGAAACGTTGGAACGCCAAGCGATTCATCGATGAGAATTTCGCCCATCCGGATTTCAAGAATGTCCGGGATCAGGCGAAATACGACACCCTTCTCCTCGCAGAACCCGGCCAGCTCCACCGCATCCTTGTGGGTGATCTGGGGGTGGGCCATAAGAAGCTCACCGATGCGCGAGCGGATGACGGCACGGCGCACCGCCGCGATATCGAACCTGGGATGCACGAGAACCGCCCGGTCTCCCTGCCGTTCAAGAATCCGCTTCAACGAACGCGACAAATAGCTGTCGCCGATGATAAGCACGCGATGGGGACGGCCCTTCCC
>JBBRXR010000118.1:0-5762 GCA_038238485.1 Elusimicrobiota bacterium
CACGCACTTCACCATCCACACCGCGCTCCTCGGTCCCGAGGGCCTGCGTGAAGTGGCGGAGCTCAACCTCCAGCTCGCGCATTACGCCGCCGAGCAGCTCTCGAAGCTGCCGGGCTGCAAGCTCACGTTCGATGTGCCGTACTTCAACGAATTCGTTCTCGAAGTCCCCGGTGATGTCGACGCGGTGCACAAGCGCCTGCTCGACCTCGGCATCCTGGCCGGCCTTCCGCTCAAAACCTTTTACCCGAAGCTCGACCGCCACCTGCTCATCAATGTGACCGAGCGCAAAACCAAGGCCGACATCGACCGCCTCGTGTCCGCCGTGGGGAGCCTGAAATGAACGGAATGCCCCCGAAGAACCAGCCCGTCGGCGTGAACCGGCTCGAATCGCTTCTCATCGATCAGTCCGTGAAGGGACGCCGCGCGATGCGCGTGCCTGAGGCGCCCGTCGCCCAGCCCATCGAACGCCTGATCCCGTCCAAGTTTCTGCGCCAGCGCAAGCCGCGCCTGCCGGAAGTGACCGAGTTCCAGGTCGTGCGCCACTTCACGCGCCTCTCCACGCTTAATTATTCGATCGACGCCAACTTCTATCCGCTCGGCTCGTGCACCATGAAGTACAACCCCAAGGTCAACGACGCGATGGCCGGCCTTCCGGGTTTCCGCCAGGCGCATCCGTTGGCGCCCGAATCCACCGTGCAGGGCCTGCTGGAGGCGATGTACAACCTCGAGCAGTGGCTGGTGAAGATGAGCGGTTTCGCCCACTTCACGCTCCACCCCGCCGCCGGCGCGCATGGCGAGTTCACCGGCATCCTCGTGGCGCAGGCCTACCACCGCGCAAAGGGCCGCCTCAACAAAACAAAAGTGATCGTGCCCGACTCCGCGCACGGCACGAACCCCGCGTCCGCCGCGCTGGCGCACCTCACCGTCGTCACGGTGAAATCGCAGGCGAACGGCCACATCGACATGATCGACTTCCGCGCCAAGCTGGACGACGACGTGGCGCTCGTCATGCTCACGCTGCCCAACACCCTCGGCCTCTTTGAAGAAGAGATCGAGGCGATCACGCGCGAGTCGCACGCCAAGGGCGCGCTCGTTTATCTCGACGGCGCCAACTTCAACGCGCTCGCGGGCTTGATCCGGCCCGGCGATCTCGGCTTCGACATCTGCCACATCAATCTCCACAAGACCTTCTCGACGCCCCACGGCGGCGGCGGTCCCGGCGCCGGCCCGGTCGGCGTCACGAAGGAACTCGAACCGTTCCTGCCCGTGCCGCGCGTCGTGAAAGACGGCGACACGTACCACATTCGCGATTCGAAGCATCACTATCCGCAGTCGATCGGCCAGCTGCGCAGCTTCTTCGGAAACACGGGCATTCTGATCCGCGCCTACACCTACATGCTCTCGCTCGGCGAGGACGGCGTGAAGGAAATGAGCCGGCGCGCGATTATCAACGCGAACTACGTGCGCGTGCGCTTGAAGGACGTTTTCCATGCCGTGTCGAACGAGCCGTGCATGCACGAAGCGGTGTTCTCCGGCACGCCCATCCTCGAGCACGGCGTGAAGACGCTCGACCTGGCCAAGCGCCTGCTCGACTACGGCTACTACGCCCCAACCATTTATTTCCCGCTGATCGTCCCAGAAGCGCTGATGATCGAGCCGACCGAGACGGAAACGCCGGAGACGCTCGAAGCCTTCTGCGCGACCGTGGAAGCGATCGTGAAGGAAATCAAGGACAACCCGGCCATCGTCAAGGAAGCCCCCCACACCACGCCGGTGCGCCGCCTCGACGAGGTGAAAGCCGCCCGCGAGCCGATGCTCCGCTGGGCCACCGCGAACGAACCCGCGGTGTACGGCGGCCGGTCGACCGAGCGCTCCGCGCTCGCCTGATTTCTCACCCCCCGTCTTTATGAAGAAGCTGCAAACCGTCCGGGCCGCGGGCCCGTGGCTCATCACCGATTCGGGCGTCAATTCCGCCGCCCGAAACATGGCGATCGACCAGAAGGCGCTCGATGCCATGGTGCGCGGCATCCATAAGACCCCCATCGTCCGCTTATTCCAGTGGCAGGACACCGTCGTCACCTACGGCTACCTGCTTGATAAGGCGAAGGTGAAGGACTGGGCCACCGCCAACGGCAATCTTGAAATGGTCCAGCGTCCCACCGGCGGCGGCGCGGTGGTCCATGCGCCCACCGACCTCGCCATTTCTTTTCTCTGGCCGCGCAAGAGCGGGCTTTTGCCTGATAACCCGCGTGATTGTTACGCCGAGATCCACGCGATGCTTCGCGCCGGCGTGAAAAAATACCTCGGCGATTCCGCGCCGTCGCTCTACGCCCCCGGTGCGCCGGGCGCTGCGGCCTGCGACGCGCCGCCCGCCGACGGACAGAACCGTTTTTCCGTCTGCTTCGAAGCGCCGGTGTGCAACGACGTCATGCTCGGCGACCGCAAGGTCGTGGGCGGCGCGCTGCGCATCACGCGCACGGCGCTTCTCTACCAGGGCGCCGTGCAGCTTCGCCGAACCATGCATCTCGAGAAGCTCAAGAGTTGCCTCCTCTCCGCCATCATGGAAGGCCTCGCGGCCGACAAGGTGGCCTGACGTGGCGCGCAGAACCACGTTCCCCGATCTCGTCCGCGTGATGCACACGCTCAGAAAACCGGGCGGCTGCCCGTGGGACGCGAAGCAGACGCACGCGTCGCTTCTCAAGTACCTGCGGGAGGAATCTCGCGAGGTGTGCGACGCGGTGAAGAAGAACGACTGGGCCAACCTCAAGGAAGAACTCGGCGACGTTCTCCTTCAGGTCCTGTTCCACTCGGAGATCGCCTCCGAGCGCGGAGACTTCGACGTGAACGACGTTATCGCGACGCTCAAATCGAAGCTCATCCGGCGCCATCCGCACGTGTTCAGCGCAAACAAGAACCCTCAGATTTCGCTCTCGGACTTGAACAAGCAGTGGAAGGAAATTAAGGCGAAGGAAAAAAAGGGAAAGAAGAAATGAAAACCAAACTCGGATACACCGACCGCCACGCCGCCGCCGGCATTAACGCGAAGCTTCCGGCCATCGAATGCTGGCCAAACCAGTTTCCTTCCTACGAAATCACGATCACGATTCCGGAATACACCGCCATTTGCCCGAAGACAGGCCAGCCCGATTTCGGCTCGATCAGCATCACGTACGAGCCATCGACGTCATGCGTGGAACTCAAATCTCTCAAGTTGTACATGCTCGCCTATCGCTCGCTCGGCATCTTCTACGAGAACGCCGTGAACCGCGTCCTCAAGGACATCGTGGCGGCCTGCCATCCGAAATGGTGCGTGGTGCGCGGCGAGTTTTCCTCACGCGGCGGCATCTCGAGCGCCGTGGAAGCCCGTTTCGGCCGGCGCTAAACGCCGCCGCCCCTCGGCCGCTCCCCGCCAAAAGCACTCGTTTCAACCGGGTTCGGCTGTTAGCCTTACCCGGTGAATGTGCTTTCCCCCTCACCGCGAGCCGGCTTTTTTGAGTTCGTCTCCTCCGCCTGGGAAACGAACTCCGGGCGCGCCATCATTGCGGCCAACCTGGTCCCCGCCGTTGGCCTCCTCTTCTTCGGCTGGGACGTGTTCTCCCTCGTCTTCCTTTATTGGTTTGAAAACGTGGTGATCGGCGTTTATCAGGCGTTGAGAATGGCCCTGGCCGGCGGGCTCACGCCGCTCCCCATGGATCGGATCGTGATCACGAACCCCACCGCGATGCAGGCGGAGTTTCAGCGCAAGCTCGGGAACGTCAGCGCTGGATTGAAATACTTCCTGATCCCCTTCTTCTGCGTCCACTACGGCGTTTTTTGCTTCGGCCACGGTCTTTTCGTCATGAATTTCTTCGGCCACCGCGGCGCCGCCGCGACGCAGGCCGCTCGGTTTCAGGCGCCCGATAACGTCGGGCTGGCGATGATCGCGCTCATCGTCATTCACGGGTTCATTTTCGTGAAGGACTATGTTCTGGACGGCGAGTGGAAGAACGCCTCCGCCGCGCAGCTCATGATGGAACCCTATGGGCGCATCGTCACCCTCCACATTTTCATCATGAGCTCCGCGCTCTTCGTGAACAAATTCAACATGGTCCCCGCGGTCCTTCTTGCGGTCGTCTTCATCAAGACAGCCTGGGATTGCCGGAAAGATTTTCTCCGCCGCGCCGATGGTCCTACCGCCCCCCTGATCAATTAACTCTGCGAACTCGTTTTGGGCCGACCCGTATCTACACCAAGGCTTCCAGCCACCTGGCTTTCAGCCCGACCAATGGCCCTCTCACTGAATTATCATCATCTTTATTATTTCTTCGCCGTCGCCAAGAGCGGGTCCATCGCCAAGGCCGCGGATGACCTTTCGTTGACGCCTCCCACCCTCAGTTCCCAGCTCAAACAATTTCAGCGTTCCATTAAAACGAGTCTTTTCGAGCGCGACGGCACTGGCCTCAAGCTCACCGCGGAAGGGCGCGTGTTCTTCAAGTACGCCCGGCAGATGTTCGCCCTGGGCGATCAGCTCGAAGACCGCGTTCGCGATCAGATTTCCGGGGCACATCCCGGCATCCAGATCGGAGTTCCACACGGGACGCCGGCCGCCTATACGACCGCGCTGGTCAACCACATCCTCAAGCGGCACGAGAACGCTCGCGTTGAACTGGAAGAAGGCGCACTCGACCGCCTCGGCCCGAAAATGGGCGACCTTCGTCTCGACCTCGTGCTGACCACCGAGCGGGTGAGAAAACTCGACGGCGTTTTTTGCGAGAACACTCTCATCGGCGACGTGCCGATCGTGTTCGCGGCGCGCCCGGTGAACGGAAACGGCTACGGACAGTTCATCAAGACGAAGAAGACGCGCTTCATCCTTCCGACGAACCCGTCTCCCACGTTCGACGCCATCGCCAATTTTCTCAATCGTGTGGAATGCCGCGAAGTTTGCGAGGTCCCCAACCGCGACATCGCCCTCGCGCTGGCACAGAAGGGCCAGGGCGCCGCGGTCGTCGACTATTTCTCATTCAATGCCTTCCGCCCACGACGCAGTCATCGGTTGGTCAGCATCGACAAGCATCCGCCCATCCGAGAAACCGTATTTCTGGCCAATTCCCCTCGCAAACTCAACAATCCGCTGGCGGACGACGCCCTGAATTCCTTCAGGCTGCGCCTCCCGGCCGCGGCCAATTAGTTTTCGTCGAACCCTCCGTTTCGTTTTATCGTCTTTTCTCTGTCCCCCTTCCCCGCTAGAGTGCGTGCGCCTTTCCTCTATGCAAACGACAGAACCGACTATGACCCATGCCCTCTTGATCGGAAGCGGCAAACCGCTTCAGGCGTTGAGCACGCTCGCTCGGGAAGTGCCTTTCGAGGCCGACGTGCGGCCCCGCTTCGACCACACACCGTTGAGGAACTCTCCGACGGTCGCCTTTGTATGCGTCGCCGCCAACGACGGCGTCGAGGCCTTTGCCAGCCTCGACGAGCTGACCGGCCGCGAGCCCGACCTGCCGATCGTTGCCTGGATGCAGAGCTTCGATGAGGCCGAGGCCGTCGAACTCATTCGCCGGGGTGCCGACGAAGTCCTTTCCATGATCGCCGCCACCGCCGCGTCCGTGCGCCTGGCCGTGGGGCGCGCCTGCGTGCGCGCCAGTCGTCGAACCGCCGGCGGCCTGTTGACCGGCCGCCGCCTTCCGAACGTTTCCCGTCTGATCGCGGAAAACGACGACCTGAAGAATTTCGCGCATATGGTCGCGCATGATCTTCAATCACCGCTCAAGCAGATCACG
>JBBRXR010000119.1:0-5747 GCA_038238485.1 Elusimicrobiota bacterium
GCGATGATGTTCGGCGCAGCCGCGCCGCTTCTCGGCTTCCACTTCTCGCTCACCGGATCGCTCTACGTCATCCTCATCATGGCGCTCTCGTCGTACGCGCTCACGGGCCTGGGGTTTCTCATCGCCTGGCGCATGGACTCGACGCAGGGCTTTCACGCCGTCATGAATCTTTTCCTCATGCCGCTGTGGTTTCTCTCGGGCGCGCTCTTCCCGCCGGACGGCGCGCCGGGCTGGCTGCGGGGCGTGATGATGCTCAACCCGCTCACGTACACCCTCACCGGACTTCAGAACGCGTTCTTCGGAGCGCCGTCCACCAGCGTGGCCTACGCGGGCTTCGGATTTTCCCTCGCCGTCACCGCGGCGTTTGCCCTGGTGATGCATGTGCTCTGCCTGATGTCGGTGAACTCACGGGGCGTTAAGGGATGAGCCGCGCGCGGCTGATCATCCGCGCCACGTCGGTCCTCCTCGCGATTGTCATCGTTTTTCTGGCGGGCTGGCGCGTGGCCTCCCGCCGGACCGCGCGCGTGGGCGCGCCCGCCGACGCGACCGCCGACTACGGGCCGGTCGAAGACTTCACCTTCGTCGACCAGTCGAGCCGCCCCGTCACGCTCGCCACGCTCAAAGGAAAATCCTGGGTGGCGGACTTCGTGTTCACCCGATGCGCGGGTCCCTGCCCGATCGTGTCCAAGCACATGAGCGACGTCGCCGCGGAGTTCAAGGACAAGCCGAACCTGATGTTCGTGTCCTTTTCCGTCGATCCCGACTACGATTCTCCCGCCGTGCTCGCCAACTACGCGAAGAATTATGACGCGGACCCCAAGCGCTGGCTTTTCCTGACAGGACCGAAGCTCAAGGTCTACAGCCTCATCCACAACAGCTTCCACCTCGCCGCCGAGCCGCTGCCCAGCCAGAACCCGGGCGAGATCGATATCATGCACAGCCTTTATTTCGCGCTGGTGAACGGGGAGGGCCGCATCGTGGGCGTCTACGACACCAACGACGCGGCGGCGATGGACCGCCTGAAGAGCGCGCTCAAGAAACTCTCATGATGTTCGGCGTGCATCTGCCGACGCTGAACGCGGTCCTGAACGGGACCTCGGCGGCACTGTTGGCGCTGGGGTTTTACTTCATCAAGTCGGGCAACATCCGCGCGCACAAGCACACCATGACCGCGGCCTTCCTCGTCTCGTCGGCTTTCCTGGTTTCCTACCTCACCTACCATTACCGCTTCGGTTCCACGAAATTTCCCGGCCACGGCCCTTTGCGCGCGGCGTACCTCGCCATCCTGCTCTCGCACACGCTCTTGGCGGTGGTGGTGGCGCCGATGGCGATCACGACATTCATCCGCGCGCTGCGCGGGAAATACGTCGAGCACCGCAAGATCGCGCGGTTCACCTGGCCCATCTGGATCTACGTCTCCATCACGGGCGTCGTGATCTATTTGATGCTCTATCGGATGTATTGACCGACCCAGGACGGACCGGCGGTCAGTGGCGGGAGAAGCGGAACGAGAGACCAAGTTCCACCGAGAGCATGTCGCCACTCAGCCGGTTGCCCAACCTCGCGCGCGTTCCGTAATCCACCTGGTTGTATTCGATGAAGCGATAGATGGCCGCGAGGTGCACCGCCACCCGCGGTGAAAGGTAGCTCATCAGGCCCGCGCCCAGGTTGAGACCGGTTCCGGAAAACGTTTCTTCCTTCGTCCCGCCGCTCGCGTTCAGAAATCCATCCTTCACCGTCAACCCGACGGCGCATATGCCCAGCTGCACCCACGGCTCAATGGCGCCGCCCGTCACCGGAAAAAACTTGGCATCGGCGGAGATGAGACCGATCGCGGCGTCCATGTTCGGCCCGCCATTCATATGCGACCGATGCGACGCGCCCTGAAGACTGCCTTCCAGGGCGAAGCCGTGCCCGTTCATCGTATTGTGCTTGAGCCCGATCACGAGACCCGCCCCAAGCGTGCCTTTCAATTCCGGCACCAGCGCCACGCCGTCCGAGTTCGAATAGATGCGGTTGCCGTCCAGGTCGCCGCCCGGTTTCTGATACGGCAGCAGCAACCCGACGTATCCTTCCGTCGTGCCCCGCGCCGCCGGCGCGTCCGACGCCACAAGATCCAACCCATCATCCGCCCGGGCGCCGGCCCGCGCGCCCAGGAACAGAGCGAGCGCGAGAAAAGCGACGCTGACGGATTTCCGGGTCATGGGGTCGTCCACGCTACTTCGTCGGCGTGGGGGTGGGGAGGGACTGCTCTTTCTCCAGTTTGAGTTTCTGCGCTTCCATGTTGTCGCGCGCTTTCATGAGACGGGCGCGTTTGTCGGTGGGCATGTTCTGGTCCTGAAGGAACGTGTCGAGCTTGGCGATCTCGTGAACAAGACGGTCGTGAGCGCTAAGCGGGGCGGCGGCGGGCGTGGGCTCAGGCGCCGCGGGAGCGACGACGTTGCCGGCCAGCAGGACCGCGGGAAACGAGAGAACGGTGGCAGCGAGAATCGCGCGGAATTTCTTTTTCATGTCGGCTCCTATTCCTTTCCTCTCACCTTATCGTAAAGATCCTGCGGGAGATCAATGAGTCCCTTGAAGATTCTCAGGAAGGGCGCCTCGATGCTCTTGAGCGGCATCGGGCGCGTCTTTGGATCGGCCCACGGACCCTCGACGCGGAACCAGAGAGGGATGAGGCTCTTACCGCCGTTGAGCACGATGTCGCGCACGAGCGGCAGGTTGTTGATGAGTTGATCGGCCGCGGTGAGCGCCTGCACCACCATCGAACCGTCGATCTCCTTGGCGGCGTACTTCACCTTCCCCTGAAAGCCGAGGCGCAGGACGCGGTTCTCCAGCCAAAGCTTTCTCACCTCGGCCACGCCGTCCTTCAGTTCCGCCTGGCCGTTGCCTTTGGACGGCTGGAATTTGTTGCGGTCCTTGTCGCCCTTGATGCGCTGCTCGAGCTTCACGAAGCTTCCGCTCGTCACGATCTTGAGGATGGCGGGCACGCGGTCGAGTTCGAAGTTGTCGACCCACACTTCCGTGTGGCCGGTGAACGACGAAACGACCGGCGCGCCGATCGGCACCTCGCCGGTCAGCGTGACCGACATCTGGCCGCGCAGGGCCCCGCTCGAGCCGAAAGCGGCCGCGAGGTCGGCGAGCGAGAGGGTGTGTCCGTGGAGATCGACGGCCACCAGGTTGTCGCGGATGCGGACCTGGCCCTGAATATCGCCGCCGAAGACGTCCAGGTTGATCGGTCGGACCCACACCACGCTGTCGGTACCGCGGTTCACGTCGAAGTTCACGCGGGACAATTGAAAGCCCTGCCACGTCGCACTCGCCACCGCGACCTTGACCGCGAAGACGCGCGCGGGCGCGGTGGACGGCGCTACAACCGGACCGGCGTGTCCCGCGATGGCGTTGAAAGCGGAACCCCACGCAGACACCGCTTCGACGCTCGCGCTGGCGCCGGTCACCTCAAAGGTCATCGGTTTGGGCTGCGGCGGAATGGTGCCCTTCGCGTTGAGTGCCGTGTCCTTGCCGCTGGCGGAGAACTCCAGCTTCCACTCGTCACCCCTTTTCTTCACGTTGCCGCTGAGGCGCTGGGGGAGCGCCCCCTTGTCGTGGCACAACCCGGCGGGCGAAATTCCGAATTCGAGCGCCGAGTCCGGACCGCCCTTCCAGTTGAGGCGAAGGTCGGCCGCGCCCGCGCAGTTGCCGATCCCGGCCAGCCGGGGTGAAAACGCCTGCGCGGGAACGCGCTCGCCGCGGACTTCCACCTTCGGATGCTTGCCGAAGCGTCCGCTGGCCTCGATGTGCGTTCCCTTCTCTCCTTCATCGACGTCGAGTTCAAAGGGAATGCCGCGCAGGCCCATCGGCGAAAAACGCAGGGTGAGCTGGCCGTTGACGCGGCCGTCGATGACCGGCGGCGCGCCCGCGACATCCGCGAGTTGCAGCCGTCCGTCGGCGATGCGGAAGCGGTGAAGGAAAATCGTCTGCGGAGAACTGGACGTGGGCGCCGCGGGACGCGCCGCGATCTCGTCGGAGATGCGCTCGACGTTGAGACGGCCGTCGCGCTCATACCAGAGATGGATCTCCGGCTTCTCGAACAGGATTTCCTCAATGCCGATGTGGAGTTTCAAGACGGCGAGGAGCGACGCGGCCGCGGTGACGCTCGGGCAGTCCACGATCGTGCGGCCCTGCTTGTCGACCAGGCGAACGCCACGCGCGCGCAACTCCATCTTCGGGAACGGCGCGAGCGAGATCTCTTCAATGGTGAGGCGGCGACCCAGGAAATCGCTGATGGTGGTCTGCAGCAGGGCCTTGAGCTTTTCAGGCGCGAGCTCGTGCGCCGCCGTCCAGATCGCGGCGACACCGAGCAGGATGATGAGGGCGACCCCGGCGGCGATCTTGAGGAGGCGACGCTCCCAGATTTTCTTTTTTTCGGACGTCATGCGCTGGGCGCTGTCCAACTGGTCAGCTCGCGTTCTTTCCACTGAATCGCCCCGCCGCGCGCCCAGTCCCACAGCGCCAGCGACGTGATCCAGACGTAAATCGCGACGGAAAACGGCAGCAGCGCGACGCCAGCGGCGGAAAAATTTCCCCACGCGCGCTGGCGCGCCAGAATGAGCGCCGCCACGAGCAGAAGCGGGGCGATCGTCACCCAGCCGTCGGGACGGCCTCCGGCCAGGAGCGCGGCCAGCACAAGCGTCACGTCGAACGCCGCGGTCGCGCGGCTCTGACGAAGTCCCGCCTGGAAATTCCGGCGCCAGCCGCGAACGAAATCAGCGAACGACGAATACATCCGCACTTCAAAGAACGGATCGCCGCTGAACACGCGGAACGTTCCCCCCTGTTCGAGCGTGAGGTTCGCCAGGGCGAGATCGTCGGGATATTGCGCGGCCACCGCAGCGTGTCCGCCGATCTTCTGGTAGAAGGCGCGATCGAAGAGCAGGAACTGGCCGACGGCGAAGAGGCGTCGCGGAGACGGGGCTCGATGGGCCGTGGCGATCAGCACGAGCGCCTGAAATGGTCCCGTGATCTTTTCCCACCAGGACGCAGAACGGTGATAGGGAAGGCACGACAGGAGATCCGCGCCCGAGGAACGCAAAACGCGCACGGCGCGCTTCGGACCGTCGGGACGGTGAACGGTGTCGGCATCGGTGAAAAGCAAAAGGTCTCCCTGGGCGGTGTCGGCGGCCTGCTGGCAGGCCCAATTCTTGGGGTTCCATCCGACGGGTAGCGGCTGGGACGAAAGCACCCGTCCCCCATACGAGCGGGCGACCTCCGCCGTTCGGTCCGTCGAGCCGTCGTCGATGACAATCACTTCATACGACGGATAGTCGAGAGTTTGGAGCGACGCGAGGAGTGGCGGCAGGTTCGCTTCTTCATTGCGGGCGGGAATGATGATGGAAAGAAACGGGAACGGGGTGTCGACCGCCGCGGGTTCGCGCTGGCGCCGCAGCCCGAGCCGCCAGAAGGCGACGACCGCGCCCGACCAGGCGAGCACCGCGGAGGCGGCGTGCGTCACAGGAACCGGAGCGTTTCAGCCACGCCGGCGTACCCCTGCGTGAACCAGTGCCACCAGGCGAGACTCATGATGATGTGGCCGATGAAAATGAACACGTGGCTCCACATCTCCACGCGGTCGGACTGGCCGGCCATGTAGCGCCGCCAATGCATGGCTTCATCAACGACGCTGTAGAAAATCGACATTGCCATGAGCACCAGCGCGGGAATGCGGAAGAAGTCGGGATGCGAATACGCCA
>JBBRXR010000120.1:0-5738 GCA_038238485.1 Elusimicrobiota bacterium
AAGAAAGGTCTCTCTTGCCGATAAGATAGAGAACGACTTGGCGACACGCAACACAAGCTGAAAAGCACGGAATACGGGGCTGATGCGACGGTCCTTCTGATATCTTGGACCGTAGCCGCGGAGCCCGGGCCCGCGGCGCCTGACATGGACAAGGAGAAATATCATTCCCTCCTCGCAAACACCGCGGATTTCATCGTGGAGCGCTATGACGCTGAAGCGGTGTTCGTGCCGATGGAGACGAAAAACCTGGACGTTCAGCATTCACACGCGATTATCGCGCAAATGGCGCACGCGCAGCGCGCGACCGTCCTCAAAGGTGATTACACCTCGTCGCAGATCCTCACGCTCATGAAGCATTTCGAATTCGCCGTCGGCATGCGACTGCACTTTCTTATCTTCGCCGCCATTCAGCGCGTGCCGTTCGTGGCGCTCCCTTACGCCGGGAAGGTCAGCGGTTTCCTCGATGATCTGCAGATTTCCTCTCCGCCGATGGAACAGGTGAACCCGGGGCGCCTGATCGCCTACATCGATCGCTCGTGGGACCAGCGCCGTGAAATCCAGGATCACATCGAGCGTTTCCTGCCCCCCATCCAGGAGCGCGCGCGCGAAACGAACCGTCTTGTGATGGGCCTTCTCAAAACGCCGGCCGGCGCGCGTTAGGACCTGCCCATGCCGCCGCTGCTCGCGCCTGCCTCTCCCCAATTAATTGACCTCCCGGTCCGCAAAGGAACGCTGGCCGCGGAGACCGACGTGCTGGTGGTCGGGGGCGGCCCTGCGGGCATCGGCGCGGCGCTGGGCGCGGCCCACGCGGGCGCTCGCGTCATCTTGGTCGAACGATATGGTTTCTTCGGCGGGAACGCGACCGCCGCGCTTGTCATGCCGTTGATGTCTTTCCACACGCAGAGACACGCCCCGCCGGCCGGCGACAACCTCGATCTGCTTCCCAATGACCAGGGTGTGGGCGACGCCGTGATCGCCGGGGTGGTGCGGCAGTTTCTCGACCGGATGGTGTCGACGGGCGGAGCGATCTCGCCGTCCGTTCGCACCGGATTCACCGTTCCCTTCGATCCCGAGCTTTTCAAAATCGTCGCCATGGACATGCTCGACCAGGCGGGCGTTCAATTTCTTCTTCACGCGTTTTCGTCGGGCGTCGACAACGGATCGAAGGGCGTCGTTTTCGAGACCAAGTCCGGGCCGGTGGTGATCAAGGCGAAGTGCGTGGTGGACGCGACGGGTGACGCGGATGTCGCGGCGAGCGCGGGCGCGCCCTACGAAATAGGCCGCTTCGACGGACTCGTTCAGCCGATGACGCTCATGTTCCGCATGGTGGACTTCGAGCGCTCGGAGTTCGCCAATTACGTCAAGGCGAACCCGAAGCAGTGGCGAGGCGTGCACGGCCTGTGGGACCTGATCAAGCAGGCGACGGAGAAGGGGGAACTCGACCTGCCGCGCGAGGACATTCTTTTTTTCGCGACGCCGCATCCGCGGGAGGTCGCGGTGAACAGCACGCGCGTCAACCGGGTGCTCGGGACGAGCGTGTGGGACTGGACACACGCCGAGTGGATCGCCCGCCGGCAGATGCGCCAGATCATGGATTTTCTCAGCAAGTACGTTCCCGGTTTTGAATCGGCGTACATCGCGCAGAGCGGCGTGCACACGGGCGTGCGAGAAACGCGGCGCGTGACCGGCGAATACCAGCTCACCGCCGATGACGTGCTGACGGCGAAGAAATTCGACGACGTGATCGCGCGCTGCACTTACCCGATCGACATCCACAACCCGGAAGGGAGCGGAACGATTTTAAAACGACTTCCCGAAGGCGAGGCCTACGACATTCCGTTGCGCGCGCTCATTCCGCAGCGCGTCGAGAACATGCTCGTGGCGGGGCGTTGCATCTCGGGAACGCATGAGGCGCACTCGTCTTATCGCGTGATGCCGGTGTCGATGGCGACGGGGCAGGCGGCGGGGGTGTGCGCGGCGGCGTCGGCCAAACTCGGAAAAACGCCGCGTGATGTGCCATTCGCCGAGGTTCAGCGCGAGCTGGTGCGGCAGGGCGCCGACATTCGCCAGCCCGCGATGGCCGGTTAAACCGGGAAGACGTGGAAGCCGGTGATGCCGGCGTAGACTTCGCGGCCTTCGATGAAGTCGCTGGCGAGCGACAATCCTTTCGGGACATGGGCCAGGACCAGCTTCTCCGCGCCGACGTCGATCGCGTGCTCAATGATTGGGCCGCGAAAACGATTTTTGATGATGCGCCCCTTCACCTGGAGGGTTTCCGGTTTCGACGTGAGGTACACGTCGTTGGGACGGAAATAAATCCGCACGCGCGTTCCCACCGCATGTCCCGCGACCGTGAATCGGAACGGACCCCAGATCACGAGCTCGGGCTGCGACACGACTGCTTCCACGAAATTGGACTCTCCCACGAAATCCGCGACGAACTGGGTGGCTGGCCGGTCGAAAACGTCGAGCGGCGACCCTTCCTGTTCAATGCGCCCATGGTTCATCACGAGGACCTTGCTTGCGATCTCGAGCGCCTCATGCTGGTCGTGCGTCACGAACAGAGTGGTGACATGCGCCTGGTCGTGCAGCCGGACGATCCACTCGCGCAGTTCCTCGCGCACTTTCGCGTCGAGCGCGCCGAACGGTTCGTCGAGAAGGAGGACCTTGGGCTCCGGCGCGAGCGCGCGCGCGAGCGCCACACGCTGGCGCTGGCCGCCCGACATCTGCGATGGGTAGCGGCCGCCGAGTCCTTCGAGGCCGACGAGCTTGAGAAGTTCATTCACGCGGTGGTCGATCTTTTCCTGATCGACTTTGCGCACCGACAGCCCGAAGCCGACGTTGTCGGCCACAGTCATGTGGCGGAAGAGGGCATAGTGCTGAAAGACGAAACCGATATTGCGCTCACGCGCCGAGCGCTGGGTGGCGTCTTCGCCGATGATGTTGACCTGTCCGGCGTCCGGCTCTTCGAGGCCGGCGATGATGCGCAAGAGGGTGCTCTTGCCCGAACCGCTCGGGCCGAGGAGCGCCAGGAGAGCGCCCTGCGGCGCCTCGAAGCTCACGTTGTCCACGGCGGCGAGCTGCCCGAAGCGCTTGGAAAGGTTGGAAACGCTGATGCTCATGATTCTCCCAGGGTCATCTGATTCTTGATGCGATGCTCGATGATCGCTTTGACGATCAGCGTCACCACGGACGTAAAGGCCAACAGCGACGCCACCGCGAACGCGGCGGCGAAATTATATTCGTTGTAAAGAATTTCCACGTGCAGCGGGATGGTGTTCGTCTGGCCGCGGATGTGACCTGAGACCACAGAAACGGCGCCGAACTCGCCCATCGCGCGCGCCGAACAGAGGATCACGCCGTAGAGGAGCCCCCACTTGATGTTGGGGATCGTGATGCGCGTGAAGATCTGCCAGCCGTTCGCTCCCAGCACATGACCCGCGAGTTCCTCGTCGGCCCCCTGCGCCTGCATGAGCGGAATGAGCTCCCGCGCCACGAAAGGAAAGGTCACGAACCACGTGGCGAGGATGATGCCCGGAACGGCAAAGATGATTTTGATGTCGTGGTCGATGAACCAGTGTCCGAAAATTCCCTGCGCGCCGAAGATCAGCACGTAAATCATTCCTGAGATGACCGGTGAGACCGAAAACGGCATGTCGATCAGCGTGATTAAAAAGGTTTTGCCGCGAAACTGGAAACGTGTGATGGCCCAGGCCGCGGCAAGGCCGAAGACGATGTCGAGCGGGACCACGACGGCGGTGGTGAGGAGCGTGAGGCGCGCCGCGGCCATGGTCATCGGGTCGATAATCGCGGCCCCGTAAGCGGCGGCGCCGCGCCGGAAGGCTTCATAAAAAACCGACACGAGCGGCAGCACCAGGAACGCGCCGAGAAACACCAGCGCGATGGTCGTAAGCAGGACCCGCACCCATTTCGGCTCGGTGAGTTTCGGTCGCGCGGTCGCCACGCCGGGCCCCCGAACGATGCGGGACACCGTGCCGGCCACTAGATCTCTCCCTGCCGCGCGCGGCTCCAGCGCTGGAACATGTTGATGATGAGAACGAGGCCGAATGAGATGCCGAGCATCACCAGCGCGATGGCCGTGGCGCCGGCGTAATCGTACTGCTCGAGCTTCGTCATGATGAGGAGCGACGTGATCTCGGTCTTCATTGGCATGTTGCCCGCAATGAAGACCACCGAGCCGTATTCGCCCAGGGCGCGCGCGAAAGCCAGCGTGAACCCGGTAATGATGGCCGGGAAAAGGACGGGGAAGATGACCCGTGTGGCCGTCTGAAGGCGAGAGGCACCCAGCATCTCGGCGGCTTCCTCCATGTCGAGATCAAAATCCTCGAGCACGGGCTGGATGGTGCGGACCACGAACGGAAGCCCGATGAACGTCAACGCGATGGTGATGCCGAGCGGATTGTAGGCGGCCTGGACGCCGATCTTGCTCAGCCACTGGCCGGCCCAGCCGTTGGCGGAATAAAGCGTGGTGAGCGTGATGCCGGCCACCGCCGTCGGGAGGGCAAAGGGAAGGTCGACGATGCCGTCGATGATCTTTTTGCCGATGAAATCGTAGCGCACCAGCACCCAGGCGACGACCAAACCAAAGATGGAATTGAGCAGAGCGCCCGCGAGCGAGCAGCTGAAGGTCAACCGGAGAGAAGCCAGGACGCGCGGCGAGGTCACGGTTGACCAGAATCCGCTCCAGCCGAGGGTGGAAGACCGGAAGAAAAGTGTGGAGAGGGGAAGGAGGACCACGAGGCCCAACAGCAGCATCGTGATGCCCATGGAAAGCCCGAATCCGGGCAGGATGTGTTTTGATTTTCGTGACATGTCAGGGGAATTGGCAACGATACCTCTTATTTGGCGAGGTAGATTTGGTCGAAGATTCCGCCGTCGGTGAAATGCTTCGCCTGTACTTTCTGCCAACCGCCGAACTGGTCGATGGTCAGGAGTGTCGTGGTCGGGAATCGAGTCTTATACTTGGCGGCCACCGTGGCCGAGCGCGGACGGTAATGGTTCTTCGCGATCAACTCCTGCGCTTCCTCGGTGTAAAGAAAGTCCAGGTACGCTTTCGCCAATTCGGTGGTTCCGCGGCGGGCCGCGGACTTCGTCACGAGGGCGACGGGCGGCTCGGCGAGAATGCTCACCGGCGGGACCACGATCTCGAACTTGTCCTTACCGATCTGGTTGGTCGCGAGAAACGCCTCGTTCTCCCACGCGATCAACACGTCGCCGATGCCACGTTCCACGAACGTGACCGTGGCGCCACGGGCGCCGGAGTCGAGCACCGGCACGTTCTTGAACAACTTGCCGACGAACTCCTGCGCCTTCGACTCGTCATTGTTGAACGCCTTTAGCGCGTAGCCCCAGGCGGCCAGGTAATTCCAGCGCGCCCCGCCCGACGTCTTCGGGTTCGGCGTGATGACCTGGATGCCGGGTTTCACGAGGTCACTCCAGTCCTTGATGCCCTTCGGGTTTCCTTTTTTGACGAGGAACACGATGGTGGACGTGTAGGGCGTGCTGTTGTTGGGAAGCAACGTCTGCCAGTTCTTCGGCAGAACCTGCGACTTCTCGGCGATGGCGTCGATGTCGTAGGCCAGCGCGAGCGTGACCACGTCGGCATCGAGGCCGTCGATGACCGCGCGGGCCTGCTTGCCCGAGCCGCCGTGCGACTGGTTAATGATGACGGTGTCCCCTGTCTTTTCCTTCCATTGTTTGGCGAACGCCGCGTTGAC
>JBBRXR010000121.1:0-5717 GCA_038238485.1 Elusimicrobiota bacterium
CCCGCCGAAAAGCTTCTCAAGGACCCGGAAGCGCGCCGCGTTTACCTCGGAGAAAAGTTCAAAATCTGACCCGCCGACCTTTGACACTCCGTCGAAGGATTTCATACCATCCGAGTATTCCAGTCGTCTCCCACAGGATCTCTCGAAAACATGAAATTACTTGATTTTCTCGACCCTTCTGCGATCTGCCTCGAACTCAAAAGTCCTGCCAAAAAAGAAGCGATCAGCGAACTCTGCGAGCTGCTGAAAACCGGCGAAAAGATCCTTGATGCCGACGCCGTTGCCCAGACATTAATGGACCGCGAAAAGCTCGGCTCGACTGGCATCGGACAGGGCGTCGCTATTCCGCACGGACGCAATGCCGCCGCGAGCAAGCTCGTGGCCGCGCTGGGCGTCTCGCGCCGCGGCGTGGACTTTGCGTCGCTCGACGGCCTTCCGGTTCACGTGATCTTCATGCTCATATCGCCCAAAGACGGCGGCGCCGAGCACCTCAAGGCCCTCGCGAAGATTTCCGGCCTTCTCAAGGACAAGTTTTTCCGCCAGGGCCTCAAGGACGCGAAGACGGTCGAGGACGTTCTGAGCATCATCAAGGAAGAGGACGAGTTCTGAGCGAACTGACGATAAAAGAAATTTACGAGACCGTCGGTAAAGACCTCGGTCTTGAGCTGATCGCGGGCCATCGCGGCGAGGTGCGCGTGGTCCACGTCGGCGAAGTGAACCGTCCCGGCCTGTCGCTCGCCGGTTACTTCGAGTTCTTCCGTCCCGAGCGCATCCAGATTTTCGGTCAGGGCGAGTACGCTTACCTCCAGACGCTCGACAACGCCCGCCGCCTCGAGATGGTCGGCAAAGTTTTCGGATTCAAAGACCTTCCCTGCGTCATCATCACCCACGGTCACGACGCCACCGACGAAATTGTCGAGCAGGCCAACCGCAAAGACGTTCCCGTTTTCCGCACGAGCCTCACCACGGCGCACCTGATACGTGAACTGTCCGCTTATCTCGAGAACCGCCTCGCGCCGATGATGGTAGCCCACGGCGTTCTTACCGTCGTCTACGGCCTTGGCGTGATGATCATGGGCGATTCCGGTTCGGGCAAGTCTGAGTGCGGTCTCGAGCTCGTCAAGCGCGGTCACATCCTCGTTTCAGATGACATCGTTGAAGTCCGCCACCATCCGGGCGACATTCTGATCGGTTCGCCCGGCCCGCTACTCCAGCATTACATGGAAGTGCGCGGCCTGGGCATCATCGACATCAAACAGGTTTTCGGCGTCAGCTCCGTGAAAGACTCGGCGCGCATCGAGCTCATCGTGCGCCTCGAGTTGTCGAAAGACGACGGCAACTACGACCGCCTCGGCCTCGAGAACCACACCACGTCGCTCCTCGGCGTTGAGGTCCCCGAAGTCGTCCTTCCGCTCCGTCCCGGACGGAACGTGGCGGTCCTCCTCGAAGTGGCCGCGCTTAACCAGCGTCTCAAACAGGAAGGGGTTTTCGCCGCGCGCGAGCTGAACAACAAGCTTCTCGAGCGGATGGCGGCGCAAAGCAAGGGCGCTGCCGGAACCGCTTCCTGACGCCGGCGCACCGGCGGGCTCCTTGAGAGAAGCACTCCACTGCATCATCGTCACGGGAATGTCGGGCGCCGGCCGCAGCGTGGCCCTGAACGCGCTCGAAGACCTCGGCATTTTCTGCGTCGACAACCTCCCGCTCCAGCTCCTTCCCCGGCTGGTCGACCTCTATCATGAAAGCGGCGTCGATTTAAAGCAGATCGCCGTCGGTGTCGACGTTCGCGTCGGCGTTCTTCTCGACGAAGTCACAAAGTCCCTGCAGGACCTCTCGCGCCGCGGCATCACCTACCAGATTTTGTTTCTCGAAGCGAAGGACGACGTGCTCACGCGCCGCTTCTCCGAAACGCGTCGTCGCCATCCGCTGGGCCGCACGGTCCGCGGCGGCATCAAGGAAGAGCGCCGCCTGACCAAATCGCTCCGCGCCGTGGCCGACCGCATCATCGACACCTCGAACACGAACCCCAACGACCTGAAAGGGGTCCTGGTCCGAACGATCAAGCTCGCGCATTCGCGCACCATGGCGGTCACCGTCACCTCGTTCGGCTACAAGTACGGGATTCCCATCGACGCCGACATCGTGCTCGACGTCCGCTTTCTGCCGAACCCAAATTACATCCCGAGCATGAAGAACCTCACCGGCCTGCATAGCCGCGTTTCCAATTACGTCCTCAAGCAGAAGCTCGCCAAGAAGTTTCTCGAGCCGGTGAAGGACATGCTCGACCTCGCGGTGCCGCAATATGCCAACGAGGGGAAAAGCTACCTGACCGTGGCCATCGGCTGCACCGGCGGCCGACACCGAAGCGTGGCGCTCGCCGAAGTGATCAAGAACTATCTCGCCAGCAAGAAATTTCCGACGCGGGTCGTCCACCGCGACATCAGCCTCTAGTCTCCCGATGATCGGTATTCTCATCCTCACCCACGGCGCTTTCGGCGAAGACCTTCTCAAGACGGCGTGCGGGATCATGCATGAGACCGAGAAGATCGGCGCGCTCAACCTCTCGCGCCGCTCCGACTTCGCGACGCTCCGCAAGAAAGTCTCCGACATGATCTCGCAGATCAAGGCGGAGAACGGCGTGCTGGTGCTCATCGACGCCTACGGCGGCACGTCGTACAACACCACGCTTCCGCTCATGAGCGAGCACACCATTTCGCTGGTAACGGGCGTCAACCTGCCCATGGTTCTCTCCGCGCTCACCAACCGCCACCGCATGCCGCTTGAAGCGCTGGCCAAAAAAGTCTCGGAAGACGCGAAGAAGACCATCTCGGTTCTCTCGCCGTCCGACGTCACCCGGTAACCCCTTTTATGATCGAGAAAACATTCATCATCAACAACCGCCTCGGCCTGCACGCGCGTCCGGCGTCGCTCTTCGTCAAGACCACCAGCCGTTTCGCCAGCAGCGTGAAGATCATTCGCGACGGGCAGGAGATCGATGGAAAGAGCATCATGGGCCTTCTCATGCTCGCCGCCGGGCCGGGAACCGAATTGAAGATCGTGGCCGATGGTCCCGACGAGAATGACGTGCTGTCCGCCGTGGGCGAACTGTTCAATCGTCATTTCGACGACGACATCGAAGGGGAATAATCTGTCCGAGGAAGCCATGATCACGCTGACCGGCGTCGCCGCCTCCGACGGCATCGCCATCGGCCAGGCCTTTGTCCTGGAGGACGAAGACGTCGCCATCCCGCGCTGGGAAGTCCCCAAAGAGCGTGTGAAAAGCGAAGTCGCGCGCTTCCGCTACGCCCTGGGCCGCACCAAGGACGAGATGGTGGCCATCCACAACAAGGCCCTCAAGGTCTTCGGTAAGTCCCACGCGAAGCTGATGGACGCCTACCTGCTGATTCTGAACGATCCCTTCATCAGCAAGGACGTGGTGAAGATCATCGAGACCACGCACGTGAACGCCGAGTTCGCGCTCACCCAGATCATCGACCGCACCATCAAGGTCATGGAAAATTTTGAAGACGAGTATTTCCGCGACCGGAAGTACGACATTCTCGACGTGGGCCACAAAGTGCTTCGTCACCTGATGGGCCACGAAAAGAAGACGCTCCAGTCGATTCTCGAGCCGTCGATCATCATCGCGCACAACCTTACGCCGACCGATACGATGAATCTGAAGGAAGGGCTCACCATCGGTTTCGCGACCAACATCGGCGGCAAGACGTCGCATGCCGCGCTCATGGCGCAGTCGATGACCATTCCCGCCGTCGTTGGCATGCGCGACGTCACGAGTCGCGTTCGCACGGGCGACCCGATCATCGTGGACGGCCACGACGGCCTCGTCATCATTCGCCCCGACGCCGCGACGCTGGAGCGCTACAAGGCCGACCAGCATCGCCGTGGCGAGGCGGAGCGCCGCCTCGAGGACCTCCGGGACCTTCCCGCGCAGACCACGGACGGCCACCGCATCACGCTCGCCGCGAACATCGAAACGTCCGACGACGTGAAAATGGCCCTGAGTCACGGCGCCGAAGGCATCGGCCTGTTCCGCACCGAATTTCTTTTTCTCAATCGGCGCTCCTCGCCGAATGAAGAAGAGCAGTACCAGAGCTACCGGCAGGCCGTGCGCGCGTCGTTCCCTTACCCGGTCATCATCCGCACCCTCGACCTCGGCGGCGACAAGCTGCCGATGCTGGGCGTGAGCGACGTGTCGCCGGAGAGCAATCCGTTCCTCGGCCTGCGCGGCATCCGCCTGTGTCTCAAGTATCCGGAAATTTTCAAGATGCAGCTCCGCGCCATCCTCCGCGCCTCGACCGAGGGGAAGATCAAGGTCATGTACCCCATGGTCTCAGGGCTAGACGAGTTGCGCGCTGCCAATGCGATTTTACAGGAAGTGAAGAGCGGCCTGCGCGGCCAGCAGGTGCCGTTTGACGAGTCCATGGAAGTGGGCATGATGGTGGAAGTGCCGTCGGCCGCGCTGATGGTCGACATCCTCGCCCGCGAAGTCGATTTCTTCTCGATCGGCACGAACGATTTGATCCAGTACACGCTCGCGGTCGATCGCGTCAACGAAAACGTCGCGTCGCTCTATCAACCGCTTCACCTTGCCGTGCTTCGCCTTATCGACCAGACGGTCAAGGCCGGTCATAACATCGGCAACAAGTGGGTGGGCGTTTGTGGTGAGATGGCCTCCGAAGCCGACCTTGTCCCGATCCTTGTGGGCCTCGACATCGACGAGCTGTCGGTGGCCCCAAGCGCGGTGCCGCGCGTAAAAGAGGTCATCCGCTCGACCAGCTACGCGGAGTGCGCGCGGCTCACGCGTGAAGTGATGAACGCGTCCAGCGTGGAAGCGGCGCAACGCATCCTCCGGCTTTTTTCTACCTCCCGCATCGCCCAGCAGCCCCGGCCCGCGGTCTCTTAAGTCACGGAACCCATTCATGCCTGATAACATTCGAAACTTCTGCATCATTGCGCACATCGACCATGGGAAGTCGACGCTGGCCGATCGTCTCCTCGAGAAGACCGGGACCGTTTCCCTTCGGGAAATGCGCGGGCAGATCCTCGACGGCATGGACCTCGAGCGCGAGCGCGGCATCACCATCAAGGCCAAGACCGTTCGCATGAGCTACAAGGGCCTGACGCTCGACCTGATCGACACCCCCGGCCACGTTGACTTCACGTATGAAGTCTCGCGCGCCTTGCACGCCTGCGAGGGCGCGCTGCTCGTCGTCGACGCGTCGCAGGGCGTGGAAGCGCAGACGATGGCGAACGCGCAGCTGGCCAAGGACGCGGGCCTTAAAATTATTCCGGTCATTAATAAAATCGACCTGCCCGCCGCCGATCCGGAGACCGCCCACGAAGAAATCATGGAGCTCCTCGGAATCGAGGATGATCCGGTCCTGATTTCCGCGAAGACGGGCCAGAACATCGACGCGGTGCTCGAGGCGATCATCGATCGCATTCCCGCGCCGGGCGGCTCGCCGGACAACCCGGTGAAGGCCCTTCTGTTCGACTCGGTGTTCGACGTTTTTCGCGGCGTCATCATCCAGGTGCGCATGATGGAAGGCGTGCTCAAGGTGGGCGACACGATCACGCTCGCCGGCAAGCAGGCCGCGCCGGCGCCGCTGCCCGGCTACCGCGAGCCGAAGCCCATGGTGTGGTCGGGCCTGTTCCCCGCCGACGGCAGCGATTACGCCGACCTGCGCGACGCCCTC
>JBBRXR010000122.1:0-5710 GCA_038238485.1 Elusimicrobiota bacterium
CCCCACGTCCTGGTACTGGGCCCAGGAGCTCCGGCCCTACGCTCTTTACCAGTTGGTCACCACCCTCGCCGCGGCGTTCTTCGTCGCGGGGTACGTCAACGACGAAGGCGGGAAGTGGCGCTTTCGTTATTTCGTGGCACTGGTCCTCGCGTTTTTGACCCACCTGCTCACCATTCCCTTTGCGGAAAGTCTTCTGGCCTTTTCCGCGCTCTCGCTGGCGTTTCGCCGGAGCCGGCGCGATGTCCTGCGTTTCGCTGAGTTGATGGGAGTGACGCTGGCCGCCGCTGGCCTCGGCCTTTTGTGGCTCCGCCAACGGTGGCACCCGATCACGGGCGTGATGGACGGCGGATATCTGCGCGGGCCTGTCGAGTTCTTCCGCGAGGTAATTTGGGGCCTGGGCCCGACCGTCTTGCTGGCCCCGGGGCACGTGGCGTTCTTCGATCTGCCCGCGCTTGCGATCCTCGGCGTCGCCCTGGTCGGGCTCATTCACCTCGACCGCGTTCAGTTTCGTCCTCGGGCATGGCTCTCGCCGATCCTGATCGTTCCGACAATCGTGGCGCTCTACCTTCAGCTCGGCAAGAAATCGAACTGGATATGGAGCCGGTACATGGTGCATCTCGTGCCGTTCTACGCAGTCCTGATCGCGACGGGTCTCGCGGCGCTGATGGACCGGTCATCGCGGAAGTGGCGATGGGTCGCCGCGGCTGTGGTATTCGCTCTCTACGTGCCCGATTTCGTGCGGTCATCCATCTTCGGCCAGATGTATCCCGGCGTGAACTCCCGCGACCAGGCGCCCGTCATCGCGCGAGAGGCCGCTCACCTTCAGGGGATCATTCTGGCCGACAGCAAGGCCGTCAGTCCCGAACGGAGGCTCAATGCGTACCCCTTTTACCGGCAGGACCATCTACCGATCTATTTCATTTCTTCGCCCGGCGTGCTCGTGTACGACGACAGCCTGCTCGCGCATCCCCCGATCCCGATGAAAAGCGGCCGCCGTTTTGAGGGAAAGCTTCCCGCCGGCGACTATGCGGTGCTTTCCTGGTACGGGGCCGATGACCAACACCCCTGCGAGGGACTGGGGGCGGTCGCGGACATCGGCGCGTGCCGTGACGTTAAGGTTGGCGAGGTCCCGACGGGCCTTCGCTTCGTTTCCGTCGGAAAAAGGGACGGATCATGAAGACGGCGACGTGACGGACCTCGGCGCACCGTTCGTGGGAGAGAGCGCGCGCCCTCGGAAATAGGCGGCCGCCGCGATCGCGGCGGTGATCAGAAGAAGGATCCCCAGCACCATCAGGGTCCGGCGTACGGCGCTCCTCCGGGACGTCGAAGAAAGCAGATCCAGCGCGGGTTGTTGTCTCATGTCAGCTCCTCGGCGGAACTTCGTCCCGCGTTTTTCCATCGGCCCGGATAATGTTCACGACCAGCCACAGTCCGCCCACCAATGCCCCGATGAAACAGATCATGGCGAAACCCGGATAGCCGAAAATCTGAAACGTGGTCTGAACCTGCATCAGCTGGCTGGCGCCCACGATGAGGGCGGCCAGCACGAGGCCGAGCGTGATGCGGTTGGCGATCTTCTGAAGATTTTCGAGCAGGTGGGCGTCGGGAACGACGTCGATGCGCATGCCGAGTTTCCGCTCGAAGAGCGCGTCCATCAGCCGGTTCGCGCGTCGCGGCAGCTGGCCCAGCAGCTCCGCCGCCTCGAGGGCCGCTTTCAGGATCGATTTCGGCTGGACGTCTCGCATGACCTGCCGGCTCATGATGTCTCCAACGTGGCGGCGCACGGCGGCGTTCACGTCGAAGCCGGGCGCCATGAACCGTCCCACCTTGTCGAGGTGGAACATGGTGCGGCCGAGCGTCGACATTTCCGCCGGGAGCCGGACGCCGCACTCGGACGACGCGCGCACGATGCTCAACAGCACGCGGCTCACCTGGATCTGTTCAATCGATCCGCTCTGGCTTTTCTGGACGATCTCACCGAAGCGTCGCTTGAGTTCAACGCGATTGAATCCTTCCTCCGCTTCACCCACCTCGAGCGTCAGCTCGATCATCTCATTGACGTCCATCTCGTAGATCGCGGGGAGCATCTGCAGCATCTTCCGTCGCAGCGTCGGAGCGAAATAGCCCACCAGGCCGACATCCAGAAGCGCGACGTGCTCGGAGTCCACCAGGAAAACGTTTCCGGGGTGGGGGTCGGCGTGGAAGAAGCCGTCGACAAAAACCTGCTTGAGATAGGCCTCGAGCAAGGCGTCGGCGATTTTCTCTCCGTTCATGTTCGCCTGAATAAGCGGACCGACGCGGCTGACCTTGAGGCCGGCGACGAAATCCATGGTCAGCACGCGCTGTGTGCAAAGCTCCGGCGTCGGGCTGGGAACGAGGATATGGGGAAACTCCGCCATGTTCCGTTTGAGGCGGAGCATGTTCTGCGCTTCCAGCTCGTAATCGAGCTCGCGCATGATCGAGGAGTTGAATTCTTCCACCAGCGCCGCTACCGCGTACCGGCGGCCGACCTCCGTTCGTTTCTCGAACCAACCCGCGAAATCGCGGAGCGCTTCGATGTCGCTGGCGATCAGCTCCCGGATGCCGGGACGCTGGACCTTCACCGCGACGGCCCGCCCATCGCGAAGAACGGCGGCGTGGACCTGGCCGAGCGACGCCGATCCGAGCGGCGTTTCTTCAACGCTGGAGAAAATGTCCATCAAGGGACGGCCGAGCTCAACCTCGATGATGGTTTTCACCATTTCAAAGGGCATCGGCTGGATCTGGTCCTGCAGGCGCTCGAGCTGTTCGAGGACGGCGTCCGGTAAAAGGTCGGAGCGCGTCGAGAGAAGCTGTCCGAACTTGATGTAGGTCGGGCCGAGCTCCTCCAGATCGGATGCCAGCTCGCCGGCGTGCTCTTCCATGTGCTCCTGATTGCCCGCGAGAAAGGATCCGAGTCGGAGCCGGTCGACCAGCTCGCGACCGCCATATTTGAGGAGGATGCCCACCAGTTGGCGGTGGCGGGGCGTGGGCTTCTCCGCCCGAGAGGGCGTCGGTTTTTCAATGTTGGCTGTGGGAGTCATGAGAAGAATACGCGGAGGCCGGACCGTGGTTCGCGCCCTGATTGAGCCTCCTTTTCAAGTCGTTTTCTTCCTCTTGGACCTATCCGCGATTTGAGCGACAATGGAGCCATCATGATTGAGAAAAACAAGCTCGTCCCCGACATCGAAATCACCGACCTCTCCGGCGAGAAATTCCGGCTCTGGGATTTCCGCCAGAAGACCCATCTCCTCGTCCTGTTCGGCGCTGGTGCGGCCGAGGCCAAGGCGAAGCTCGACGAGAAAAAAAAGATCATGGACTGGCTCGGCCTGCGGATCATCGCCGGCGGCGCGCCGCCCGCTGAGTTTCCGGCCGGGGCCGCCGCCATCGACAAGTTCGGCCGCCTCATCGCCACCTATCCGTTGACCGACGATCTGGGAGATATCGTCGAGAAGGACCTGATTTATTACGAAGCCAAGCACTGCTAGCGGCGCCGCCGCGCTCCTGCTGCTGTCATTGAGCCCGGTGTTCGCGGCGGTCGCCAGGCCCGGCGCCCCTGACCCCGCAGGGGCCGCGCTCTGCAGCGAGAACGGCGAGGGCACCCACACGGCCCGATATGCGACGGGTGCGGTGAAGATCCGCGTGGTGTGCCGCGAGGCCGGGGATGACGCACTGGTTCGCTACGCCTGGTATTTCGACGACCAGGGCCGGCAGGTTCGCGAAGAAGACCTCGTTCCCAAAGACGATGCCCGCAGCCGGATCACCGAGCGCGTTTTCGAACTTTCCGCCGACGAACCGATATCAACCCATGTTTACGACGGAACGGGAAAGCTCTTGCGGGCCACGGGCGGGGAGAAGGCGAAAGAAAAACCCGGAGGCGCGCCCACGTTCGGCGATTATCTTTCCTACTGTCAGGAATCTCCCGACAAGCTTCTCTACCCGCTGATGGGCAACGAAAGAGACCCGCAGTTCTTCACGAAAAACGCCTGCCTGTGCGTGGCCCAGAAGGCCATGCGCGCCGACGAGGCGCCGCCGAGCCCGGTCTGGAAGAAAACCAAGACACTGGACTACTCAAAGTCCCATGACCGGGCGACGGTCGCCGCACTGGCCAACCTCGGCGAATGCGTCTGCCCGCAGGCCTTTCCTGGATCTCATCTCGAGGGCCTCTGCACTCACGCCGGCGACATTGAGAGGGCCTGGAAACGCTGACACTTTCACCGTCGAGCTCCCGTCTAAATGCCATGCCCGCCGTCCGCTCCTATTCCGCCCTCATCGTCGCCGCGATTCTGATGTTCGCCTCGTCCGCCGCCGTTCGCGCGGCAGGCCCGCTGACGCTCGACGACGCCGTCACCGCCGCGGCGTCCTCGAACCCAGACCTCGCGGCTTCCCGCGAACGCGTGCGTATCACAGAATTGAGCCGGAAAGCGGCGGCCTCGCCCTTCCTCCCCTCGGTATCGGTGGGCGCTTCCTATGATCGCAGCGGAGGGGACAATTTCTCGACGGCGGCCACCTACGCGGTGAGCGCGAGCGCCCGCCAGAGTCTCTTCGCCGGTGGAAAAGACGCCGCGACCTATCACCGCCGCGAGCTGGAGCTCATCGCCGCGCAGGCGGACCTCGATACTTCGCGGGCCGGGGTGAGCTACAGCGTGAAGAGCGCGTTCGCGCGCCTTCTCTTCGCGCAGGACCAGCTTGACCTCACGCGCTCGATTGAGAAGCGCCGCTCCGAGAACGTTCGCCTCGTGAACCTTCAGTACGAGGGCGGCCGGGAGAACAAGGGTTCGTATCTCCGGAGCAAGGCCAATGCGCGGCAGTCGTCGTTCGACGTGGCTCAGGCCCAGCGCGCGCTCCGTGTCGCGCAGGTCGAGCTTCTTCGCGCGACTGGACGCTCGCAGTTCGAAACCATTCAGGCCACGGGCACGCTCGGAGCGCTTCCTCCGGCGGACATGCCCAACTTTCATTCGCTCGCCGCGGACGTCCCGACGGTGCGCAGCTCCGTCGCGGGGATCGAGGCCGCGCGCACCGATATTTCCTTCGCGCGCGGCGATTTCTTTCCGGCCATCGACGCTTCGGGCAGCACCGGGCGCGCGGGGGCGGACTGGCCGCCGAAGGACGACCGCTGGAATGTGGGCGTGAGCGCATCGCTCCCGATTTTCCAGGGCGGCAGCAATGTTTTTGGCGTGAAACGCGCGCGCGCGGCGCTTCGCCAGATCACCGACCAGTCCAAGTCGATCTCCGACCAGGCGGCCCTCGACCTCGAGACCGCGTACGCCGCGTTTGCGGACGCCGGCGAGCGCTCCCAGGTCCAGCAGGAATTTCTCCAGGCCGCCATCGTGCGCGCGGAGATCGCGCGCAGCCAGTACACGAGCGGGTTGTTATCGTTCAACGACTGGGACATCATCGAGAATGATTTGATCAACACGCAGAAGAGCCACCTTTCGTCCCTTCGGGATGCGGCGGTGGCCGAAGCGGACTGGGAACGGAAACAAGGGAAAGGAGCGGTGCAATGAATCGAGCGTGGAAAATCATCGCGATCGTCGTGGTCGCAGCGGGCGTCGCGGCCTGGGTCGTGGTGAAAAAGCGGACACCCGCCGCCAGCGATGTCCGGTTGGTCGCCGCCGCCCGCGATTCCATCTCGGTCACGATTCAGGCCACGGGCGTGGTCCAGCCGCAGAACCGCATTGAGATCAAACCG
>JBBRXR010000123.1:0-5695 GCA_038238485.1 Elusimicrobiota bacterium
AGCACGGCGGCCGCATCTGGGCCGAGGGCGCCATCGGCAAGGGCGCCACTTTCTTCTTCACCTGCTAAGATCCCGGCCATGACCACCAGCCTTTCCGGCGGATGCGCCTGCGGCGCCATTCGCTATGAATGCGCCAAGCCCCTCATGATGTTCCTCTGCCATTGCCGCGACTGCCAGCGCGCTTCGGGCGCCGCCTACGTTCCGGTGGTCGTCGTACCCGCCAAAGGTTTCAAGATCACGAAAGGCGAGCCGACGTTCTACGCCAGCGAGCGCCTCGAGGGGGGGAAGAACATTCGCGGCTTCTGTCCCACCTGCGGCTCGCGCCTCTTCGGCGCGGGCAACAACCGCATCCAGGGCATCACAGCGGCCAGCTTCGACGACTCGAGCTGGTACATGCCCACCGCCCACATTTTCACTTCGCAGGCCCAGCCGTGGGACTGCATGGACACCCAGCTTCCGATGGCCGAACTGGGCTTTCCGAAGTCGTAGACTCCGGCCATGCAATTCATTTTTTTCGTCTGCCACGAAGAACCGTTTACCCCGCCCGAGGAGCTTCAGCCCGACGTGCGCGCCTGGGTGGACGAGACGACGCGGTCCGGCAAGCGCCTCACCGGCGACCGTCTCCGCCCGCCCGAAGAAGCGCGCACGCTGCGCGTGCGCGACGGCCGGATGGTGATCCAGGACGGCCCCTTCGCCCAGACGAAAGTGAAGATCGGCGGTTACGACCTCGTGGAGTGTGAGAACATGGACGAGGCCGTCGCCATGGCGGCGCAGCACCCGATGGCGAAGCTCGGCACGATCGAAGTCAGACAGGTGTGGAAACCGTGAGCGACGACCGTTTCGCTCCTTACGATCCCGCCTGGCTGGTGGACGCGGCGAAGAATCAGCACCCGGCGGAAACGTGGCTGCACGCGGCGCTGGCGACCTGCACGCGCGCCATCGGGGACGAGCCGATCATTTATTTCGTCGACCCCCAGTCGCCGGACTGGCATGTGGCGCGGGATTTCCGGCTCAACGATACGCCGCGCGGCGACGTGGAAATTGACGTTTTGAAGGACGGCCGCATCGGTGGCGTGGAGTTTCTGAAGGCGGAGTGGCGGTCCGGATCTTTCGGCTGAGGCTGGCCACTCGAACCCAACAAACTGTACCATTGCCGACAAATGGCGAAAGCGAACAAAATCCCGGCCTCGCTCACGCTCACCACGTCGATTCCCCGCCCGGCGGACGATGTCTATGAATTCATCCGTGACCCCAGCAACCTTCCCCGATGGGCCACCGCTTTCTGCCAGTCCATCAAAAACGTCGGCGGTAAATGGATCATGGAAACGCCCCTCGGTCCACATGAAGTGGATTTCGTCATGCTCAATCCGTATCGCGTGGCCGATCATTACGTGAAAGCCGTGGACGGTGACACCGAGGTGCACGTGCCCATGCGCGTGATCGCCAACGGCGAGAACGCGAGCGAAGTGACGTTCACGCTCAACCAGACGGCGGGAACGAGCGAGGGCCGTTTCGCCGATGACGCCGACATGGTCCGCCGCGATCTGGCCACGCTGAAAAAAGTCCTCGAAGGCTGACGCCGCCATGACCAACGGCGAAATCATTCCCCTTCTGCAGACCGCCGTCGGTCCCGTCATCCTCATCTCCGGCGTGGGCCTCCTGCTCCTGACCATGACCAATCGCCTGGCGCGAACGGTGGATCGCGCCCGCGCCCTCGGCGCGCGGGAAGGCGAGGCCCGGAAAAGATCCCAGGACCAGCTCAGCCTTCTGCTTCGCCGCGCCCGCCTCCTGCGCCGTTCGATCCTCCTGATCTCCGCCAGCGCCCTTTGCTCGGCGACGCTGGTCATGGTCATCTTCGTCACCGCGCTCCTCGGCGCGTCGATCGGCTGGCTGATCTGCCTCCTTTTCGTGGCGGCCATGGGCTTTCTCATCGGATCGCTCGTCCACTTCATCCGGGACGTGAACCTCTCCCTCGCTGCCCTTCACCTCGAACTCGACCCGCGTTGATGCCCGGCGGGCCGTCTCGACTGCTAAACTCCCACCCATGAGTTTTGAAATCAATGACATGTACCGGAGCCTGCGCGGTCGGCTTTTCATGACCGACCCCGCCAGCCTCGGCCTCACGGCCGACGGCGACGAGTGCTTCTGGGGTCTGATCGTCGACATCGGCATGGAGGACGGCATCGTGACGCTCGTCGTCCTGCGCGACGGAACGATCAGCGTCTACCTGAGCAGCGGCGGCGGCTCCATCGGCCTTGGCCAGTATGATGAGATGCATGGGAAGGCCGACGCCGTGCTCACGCTCGCCGAACTGTTTGATCTCGAAGGGCCCGATGCCGACAAGGAGGCCTATCCGTCGGACGGTTCCACCACTTTCACGTTCCTCGGCTTCAAGGGCGTCCGCGCCGTCGAAGTGGAAGACGCTGATCTGGAAGACGCGCAGCACCCGCTGCACGCCCTTTTCAATGCCGTCCACGATCTCATCGCCGCCGCCGAGGCGATTGATAAGCGTCGGAGCGTTCAATCGTGACGACTTTCCACGACCCGGAACTTCACAAGACTCAGCGCATCGGCTGGCTCCGCGCTGCCGTGCTCGGCGCGAACGACGGCATCGTATCGACGGCCAGCCTGCTGGTGGGCGTCGCCGCGTCGAACGCCGGCGTGAAAACCATTTTGCTCACGGGCGTCGCGGGCCTCGTCGCCGGCGCGATGTCCATGGCCGCGGGCGAGTATGTGTCGGTGAGCTCGCAGGCCGACACCGAAAGGGCCGACCTCGACCTTGAACGCGATGAACTCGAGGCCAACCCCGTGGGCGAGCTGGCCGAACTCTCAGGCATCTACGTCAAGCGCGGCCTCGACCCGGTGCTCGCGAAGAAAGTGGCCGAACAGCTCACGGCCCACGACGCGCTCGCGGCGCACGCGCGCGACGAACTGGGAATTTCCGAAGCGATGGCGGCGCGGCCCGTCCAGGCGTCGCTTGTCTCCGCGGTCACGTTCGCGAGCGGCGCGGCGCTTCCGCTCCTGTCCGTCGTTCTGGCGCCCGCGGGGCGCGCAATTCCGATGGTCGCGGGGGTCTCGCTCGGCGCCCTCGCGCTGTTGGGCTGCTTCTCGTCGTACGCCGGCGGCGCGGGCATGACCAAGGCCGTTATCCGCGTCATGTTCTGGGGCTCGCTCGCCATGGCGATCACCGCCGGCGTCGGCCTGTTATTTGGAACGCCCGCCTGAGGCGGGCTCAAGGAGCCTTCCGTGAACCCTGAGCAGAGAATCGACCACGCTTTCCGCCAGCTCGACTTCGCCATCAAGTTCGTGAGTTACGTCGAGCGACGCAAGGTGGAGTTGAGCGAGCTCGACTCGACCGCCGAAGTCCACATCGCCGGCGAGAACGTCCGCGTGGAGGGGAAAACCTTCCGCGATTACGACGACCTGGCGACGGCCGCCCAGAAAAATTTCCTCATCACGATGGGCATGACGGCGGCGGCGCTCGAGTCCGCTTTCACCACGGCCAACATCCCCGCCGATCCCCGACGCCTGGAACCCGCCGCCGACGTGCGCAGCGTCGTGTGGATGATCTGCTGCGCCTTCCGTTCCGACCCGATGGCGCCCAAATGGGAAATCCGCACGCGTTTCGCGCGCACCTTCGCGCTCCATCTCGAGAACGTCCCGGCCGAGGTCGACCTGCGCACGAAGGACAAAAGTGATTTCCACATCGCGGACATCGGCGGCGTGAAGGGTTACGTCGATATCAAGAACGAAGTGAAGCGGCTGCTGTCGGCGTGACCGTGAAGAAAGCCGTCTTCGGATTTCTGCTCGCGGTCGCGGTCGCCGTCACCGTCTGCGAAGTCCACCACGTGGCGCTGCACGACGCCACGGCGCCGATCGCTTACGGCTGTCCCAAGGTCGACTCCGCCTACCAGGCGGCCCGCGACAAGGCGTTTCCGCATAGCTCGGAGCGCGTGCTGGGCGGCTGCGGAGTGCGGGCCGCCAAGACCGCGACCATTCCCGTCTGTCCCCAATGCGACGCGGCCAAGGCTGACTGGCTCAAAAGGCACCCCGGCACTGTGGACGCGTCGCTGTGAGCATTCGGCTCATCCTCTCCCTTCTTTCTGCCGTGGCCGTGCGCGCGACGGTGGTCAAGCACCTGGGATGGAACTACACGCCCTTCGTTGACCCGTTTCGCTTCATGGACTTCACCAAAGACGCGACATTGTTCCTTTTCATCTTCGCCGGCTGCTTCGCCCTGATCAACGCGATCCTGGGGCCCCGGGAGTGAACGAAAAGGGGGAGGCTTCGCCCCTGCGCCGGCTTCCCGGCGGCATCTGGACGCTCGGTTTCGCCTCTCTTTTCATGGACAGCTCCTCCGAGCTGATCCACAGCCTCATGCCGGTTTTTTTGAGCACCGTGCTCGGCGCCTCCATGGCGACGATTGGCGTCATCGAGGGCGTCGCCGAGGCCACGGCGGCGATCACCAAGGTTTTTTCGGGCGCGTTCAGCGACCGGCTGCGCAATCGGAAACTTCCCACCGTTCTCGGTTACGGACTCGCCGCGCTCACCAAGCCCATCTTCCCGCTCGCCAACTCCATCGGCCTCGTGTTCACGGCGCGCTTCGTCGATCGCATCGGCAAGGGAATTCGCGGCGCGCCGCGCGACGCCCTCGTCGCCGACATCACGCCGCCAGCGTTGCTCGGCGCGGCCTTCGGGCTGCGGCAGGCGCTCGATTCGGTGGGCGCGTTCCTGGGCCCTGTCCTCGCCGTCGCCGGCATGATGTGGTTCGCCGACGACGTGCGATCCGTGCTGTGGCTTGCCGTCGCGCCGGCGTTCGTTGCGGTTCTTCTCCTGATGCTGTTCCTCCGCGAGCCCGAGAAGAAATCCGCGTCGCTCAAGCCGCCGCCGACCTTGGCCGACACGCGCCGCCTGCCGGCGTCGTTCTGGCTTGTCGTGGTCCTGGGCATGGTGTTCAATCTCGCGCGCTTCAGCGAGGCCTTCCTGGTCCTGCGCGCCAAAGACGTGGGGCTTTCGATCGGCCACGTTCCGCTGATCATGATCGTGATGAACGTCGTCTACGCGGCTGCCGCTTACCCGGCGGGCGTCGCGGCGGACAAGATCACGTCCCGTCTCCTGCTGATGGTCGGCCTCATTTTCCTGATCGCGGCCGACGTGTTTCTCGCCGTCGCCGTTTCGCCCGCTTTTGCCTACGCGGGCGCCGCGCTTTGGGGTCTTCATCTCGCGCTCACACAGGGCCTTTTCTCGAAGCTCGTCGCCGACGCCGCTCCCGCGGAACTGCGGGGTACGGCCTTCGGCGTCTTCAATTTGGCCGGCGGCTGTGCCCTCCTCCTGGCCAGCGCTTTGGCGGGCGTTCTCTGGGGACGTTTCGGTCCGCGCGCGACGTTCCTGACGGGAGCTGCGTTTGCCGCCCTCGCGGCCGCGGGCCTCCTTTTTCCGTCGACCCCGGCTCCCCGGACGCGGAACGCCTGAGAACGCCGGCCGCCGGAAAACGTAAGGTAGGTGTCATGAAACCCATCGGTTTGCTCCTCTTCATTTCCCTGATCTCGGCCGCCGCCGTCCGCGCGGGCGACGCGCTCACGCAGTCGCTCGAACATGAGACGTCGCATGGCACCGTGGCCGACCGGAAAGAGCCGACGCCGATCCCGGCGCCGACTTCCAATCCGAACACAATCAGCGACAAGACCGCCGACCG
>JBBRXR010000124.1:0-5664 GCA_038238485.1 Elusimicrobiota bacterium
CGAGGGGCTGGCCCGAATTCAGGCCAGTCTCGGCGACGGCGATGCCCTCCCGAGAGCAAATTAAATAGACTCCGCTCTTCGCGCAGGTGGTGGAACGGCAGACACGCTGGTCTCAGAAGCCAGTGGGAGAAATCCCTTAGGGGTTCAAATCCCCTCCTGCGCAAAATTTTGAAGAACACTGACAAGGAAGAAGAGCACCGAAGCATCGCGGTCAACCGACGCGCCGGCCTTCGTTACGAATTCGTCGAAACGTTGGAAGCGGGCGTGGCGCTCACGGGATCCGAAGTGAAGTCGGTCCGCGCCGCCAACGTGAACCTCAACGACGGCTTCGTTCGTATCGACAATGAGCAGGCGTATTTGTGGAATGTTCACATCGCGCCGTACGGTTTCGGCTCGTCTTTCGTTCCACAGGAGCCCACGCGGCGTCGAAGGCTTCTGCTCAACCGGCGGGAGATCAAACGCTGGATGGGAAAAACCACGGTCAAAGGCCTGACGATCGTGCCGATTGAGATGTATTTCAATAAACGCGGACTCGCGAAAGTTAAAATCGCCCTCGCGAAGCACAAAACCGGGCCGGACCGTCGAGACGACATCAAGAAACGGGACCTCGGCCGGGAAATGCAGCGGGAATTCACCGGCAAGCGCCGGGTTCGCTGACGGGTCAATTTTAGGAAAGGTGGCCGAGTGGTTGAAGGCGCCAGTCTCGAAAACTGGTAGGGCTTAACGGCTCTCGTGAGTTCGAATCTCACCCTTTCCGATTTCTCGCCCCGGTAATTTAAATGATTGATTCGAGAATTCGGTTCAGCGCTTCGCAACTGGGCCGCACCCTCATCCTCTTCCTCGCCTTTCTCGGTTCCGCTGGTTCGGCGCGCATCTCGGCCGCGGATCGCGACGGTCTGTCCGTCCGCATCGACCCCGCTTATGTTTCTCCCAACGACGACGGCATTCAGGACCAGGCTTTTTTCTATCCCGTGGTGGCGTCACAGGTCGGTGTTCAGCGCTGGCGCCTCGACGTATTCCGCGTCGGCGACGGCCGCGTGGCGCGTCTGACCGGCGCGGGAATCCCCGGCCTCATCCATTGGGACTGCGTTGGAAAGAAGGGTGCCGTCCCCGACGGCAACTATCGCGCGCGCCTCGAAGTGTGGGGAAAGTCCACGCACATTTCGGGCGATCAACCGTTCGTCATCGATACCCAGCCGCCGTCCGTCTCGCTCGTGCTCTCCACGACGGGAATTGATTCAACCATTCTTACCGGCCAGCCGCTGGTCATGACGCCCGCGGTGCAGGACGCTTCTCCCATCGAACGCTGGCAGTTCCAGATCCTGGACGAGACCGGCCGCACCGTTCAGCTCTTCTGGTCCACCGACGCGGTCCATGCCGTGAATTGGGACGGAAAGGATCGGACGACGGGCGTGCTGGTGCCTCAGGGCCATTACCAGATCGCGTTCCAGGCCTGGGACGCCGCCGGCAACGGCAGTGATCCCACGTTCGGCGACGTGGAGATGCGCGTGACGGCGCGCGAGATGCTCGAGAAAGCGCTCGCCTATATTCAGGTGACCGAATCGAGCATCGGTCTCGTCGTCCAGGTCCCGAGCGAACACCTTTTTGGTTTCATTAAAGGGAAAGTCGTTTTACAGGACAGCGCTGAGCGATATCTTCGCGAGCTGGCTTTGCTCGCCAACGCCTATCCCAAGTCTTCTGTCACGCTCGAGGGTTACTCAAAGGCCTACCGGACGGCCGATAAGGACCGGGAGCTCGCCAGCCTTTATGCGTGGCAGGTCTACAGTTACCTCGTGAAGCGCGGCAATGTGAAAGCGTCGCGCATCACGGTTCGCGGGCGCGGCCGCTCCGCCACGTTCCACCGCCGGGACGCGGGCGTCGATTTCCTTCGCAACGGCGTCGAGATGGTCGTCGAGGGGTCGGGCCCTTGGTGAGACCGGGCGTCCGCTAAGGCATGACGCTTTTCCGGACGCGCGCCGGCTCCTGGGCTCTCTTCGGGCTCGCCTGCGTCCTCATCTCCGTCCTCCGCCTCCACTCCTTTGACGAACCCTTGGAAGCCGATGAGGCCATCATGGCCGTCATGGCGCATGATTGGGCCGGCGGTGGAAAGCCCTACGTCACCACGTGGGAGAACAAGCCCATCGGTTCCTATGCGGTTTACCGCGCGGGCCTGGCGGCCTTCGGGAACTCCGAAGCCGGCGTTCGCACGCTGGCGCTCGCGGCGACCCTCCTCTCCACGCTTTTCATTTTTCTGTTGATGCGGCGCCACCACGGCTGGTCGGCGACTCACCTGATGCTGGCCGCCTGGTGCCTGCTCACGGTGTGGACGCCCGCCCACGCGAACGGCGCCAACTCCGAAGTCTTTCTCCTGCCTTTCATCCTGTCCGCGATGCTGGTCATCGACATCGGAATTGGGAATGGCTCGCCCTGGGTGCTGCCGGGAGCGCTCGCCATCCTCCTGTTCTCGCTTTTCATCAAACAGGTGACGTTGCCGTTCTTGCTGGTTCCGCCGATGGTCCTCGAGAAACGCTGGAAACGGCAGGCGGCGTGGGTTGTCGCCACGGCCATCGCCGGGGTGGGGCTTTATTTTCTTGTGTACCGGATGTTGGGATACGACGCGACATTCGTGCGCGGGCAAATGGGGTCAAACATTTTTCACGCTTCGAACGGTCACCGGCAGGCGTGGCAATCCGTGGTGATCCAGTTGGCGTCGTTCCTGTTTCAACCGAGCATCCGGTGGTTGAGCGTGTTCCTCGTGGCGGGCGCCGGATGCGCGCTTTTTTCAGGAACGGCGTTGCGATGCAGGACGGCCCGGATGGTCTTTGGATTTTTCATCGCCGCCGCGGTGGCTGTGGTTCTGCCCGGCTGGAACCGGCCTCACTATTACATCCTGCTTCTTCCTTTTCTTCCGCTTCTGCTCGCCTTCGCTCCTGAAGCGGTTCCCAACAGGTTCGCGTGGGGCGGACTTTTCGCGGCGTTTCTTCTCGTCCTGGGCGTTCACGCGGACCGTTCGTACCTCGCGCTCGATCCGCGCCAGATCAGCAAATTGAAATACGACGATCTCGGCGTGAACTGGTTTCTCCGAGACCGCTACATCGGACTCGAGGCGCTTCGGCGGGGATACACGGGCCGCCGGGTCTACGTGAGCAACAACCACCCGGGAATTATTTTCTACTCGCAAAACAAACCGGCGACGCGTTACTTCGTGCGCTGGATGACGCAGATGCCGGGCAACCCGACGTTCGTCGCCACGGAAGCCGACCTTCGCGCGAACCCGCCCGACTACATCTTCCTGCCCAACATGACCGAATTTTCGAGGCCTTTCGGCGAGTGGGTGAACAAAGCCTATGCGACCCGGGACAACATCGATGGCTGCCCCGTTCTGAAACTGGTAAAAACGTCGGCGGTTAGTTAACTGGAGAGGTGCGTGAGCGGTTGAAACGGCACGCCTGGAAAGTGTGTAGGCTCGCAAGGGTCTCGCGGGTTCGAATCCCGCCCTCTCCGTTCTCCCTTGACTGTCTTTCCTACCCCAGCAGGCGCGCTTCCCTTCCGAGTCCCTTCAATCCGTTTTCCACCATCGTCAGCTGTTCGCGGATCTGGCCCGGCGAGACGTCCTGGCGCTCGATGGCTTCGAGGACTTCCTTGAGGCTCCGCTGGTGGTCGCCGAGGATCCGCGCCTGACGCCGGACGGCCGACGCGAGGATTTCGAATTCCACCGCGCTATTCTGAATGTGAAGCATGCGTGTCTCTCCATTTTTCATTCCTGAGGTATGTTGGTCTTTCTTTGGAGACATTATCGCTGACCGGCGGGGCGCCGACCATGGCGGGGGGGTAAATTCGAGGTGACCCTCGCGTGACAGGGGAAAAAGGAAGAAAAAAGTGGAGCTGATCGGGATCGAACCGACGGCCTCGTCGTTGCGAACGACGCGCTCTCCCAGCTGAGCTACAGCCCCATAAGGCGGGAAATACCGGTGGAGTATAAACGATTTCAGCGGTACGAGGCCAATGCATCTTTTCGGGGCGTTTTCTTTCTCGCCAAAGCGCTTTTCCGCCTTGAAAATCAGGCTGTTTCCACCAAACCTTGCTTCATGGACCGTCCGCTCGTCCGTCGCGGCTTCGCCGCGGCCTTCGCGTTTTTATTGGTTTGCGTTTCCGTCGTGTCGGCGGAAGTCAAGCTGCGCATCTACCTTCAGGACGGATCCCTCCAGTCCGGAAACCTCATCACCGAGACGGACAACAGTTTCGTCATCCTCGGGAAAGACGGCCGCGTCGAATTGCAAAAGAAGAACATCATGTTCGTCAACGGCAAGACGCTCAAGCAGTGGAACGACCGGCCCGACAAGCTTTTTCAGACGGAAATCATGCCTTCCGACGTGCCCGACCCGTCGTTCGTCAACAACAAGGCCGCGCTTCCTCCGGTCCCGAAGATTCCCGCGACGCCCGCCGTTCTTGCGCCCGTGGAACCCGTCCGGGTTCCCGTCGCGGCGCGGCCGGTGCCCAAGGCCGAACCGACAGTCGAAGCGCCGAAACCGGAACCTCGATCTCACCACAAGCCGAAACCCAGGGACGTGGCCGCGGCCCCCGCTCCGGTCGGCGAACCAGCGAAGCCGGCGATCGTCGCGGCCGCACCGGTGGAACCGTCCCCGCGCCGCCCCAGCAGCCGGAAGCTGGCCGACCGCGCTGCCAAGGGCGCCCTCCACCGCCAGAACGGTTTCGCGCTTCTCAAAAAAGGAGACACGGGACAGGCGATGCAGGAATTCATGATCGCGCGAATCCTCGAGCCCGACAACGGGGACACCAATCTCGCCCTCGGCCGAATTCAGCACGACGGGGCCAATTACGAGGCGGCCCTCAAGACCCTCGGCCACTGGACGCTTCGCAAAAGTAGCGCGGCCGCCGACGAGATCGCCACGATCAATCGCGAGGTCGAGACCAACGCGCGCCGCCTTTTTTACATGGAGATTGCGGGCGGCGTCGGACTGTTCTCCTGGCTTCCCTTCGTTCTGATTTATCGCCGCATTCGCCGACGTCGTCTCGCCTCGCGGCCGGTGGAAGTCGAAGTGGAAGCCGATGTCGTTGCGGAACCGAACGACGTTGCGTCGCCGGTCCGTGCGGCCGACTGGGTGAAGCAGGCCGAGGCCCGCTTCACCGAGGCCCCCGCGCCCGTGGCGCCGCCCCCGCCGCCCGCCCGCCTGGCGCCGCCGCCGATGATGAGGCCGACGCCGCCTCCGCCCCTGTTCGTGCCCGAACCGGTCGCGCCGCCCGCCGTTGGGATCGGGCGCGAGGAAGAAATTTTCGCCGAAGAGCCGCCGGCCACGCCGGTCGACGACGTCACCGCGCCGCCCCTGCCGGAGCCGATCATGGCCAAGGCGCCCGAGCCCATCATCGACGAGCCCATCCTCGACGAGCCGGAAGCCGCGCCCTTCGAGGAACCGCAACCAGCGTACCACGCGGCGGCGGCCTCTACCGATTTCGACCCGTCCGAAATCCTCGCCATGGCCCGCAGCGTCGAGAATGCGCTCGTTCGCGCCAACGCCGCCGCCTCCAGTGGCCGGTCCGACCAGGCGCGGCGCGGCTACCGCACCGCGCTCGCGCTCAACGCCGACTGCGCCAGCGCGCACCTGGGCCTCGGTTACCTGGCCTTCATGGAAGAAAAATGGGACA
>JBBRXR010000125.1:0-5659 GCA_038238485.1 Elusimicrobiota bacterium
GATTTCACAGGAACCGTCACCAGCTCCAACACTGTAAATCTGTTCGCGACCGTCTCATCGCTGTCGAACAACACGACGTACTTTGCTCAGGTCCAGGCAACGGTGAGCGCCATCCCTTACGCGTTCTCTCCTTATCAAGTGGACGCGACGCTGGCCAATCCTCCGACGACCGCGGGCGCGACCTGGACGGAGGTTGGCGTGACCTCCGCGACCGTGAACTGGAACGCGAACGGCAATCCCGGCAGCACCCACTACCAGGTCGACATTTCGACTCATTCGGATTTCTCATCGGCTGTCCTGACCCTGGCGCCGCAGGCGACGAGCGCGACTTTTTCTGCTCTTGAGCCTGGAGCGACGTATTACGCCCGCGTGAAGGCCATCAACCACTCGGGAATCTCGACGAGCGTTCTTTCTCTCCCAAGCCAGACACTGGAATCCGCGAACCCGCCGACCGGTCTGTACATCGTGTCCACAACGACGGGAATCGTGTCGGCGGCCTGGACGGCGCCGACGCCAGCGGCGGATGCGTACCTGCTTCAGGTTTCGTCCGATTCGTCGTTTAGCGCCATCGACGACAGCAGCACCACAGCGAATCTTTTTGCCGACAGCGCGGCGACGCTCACGCCGAACACCACCTATTTCATCCGAGTTCAGGCGCTGTTCTATCCGAGCTCCAGTTCATGGACGTCCTTCCTTTCCACGACGACGCTGCCGGCCGCGCCGGAGACAGCCGTGTCCACGTGGTCGGCGCTCGGGCAAACCCAGGTGACGATGTCGTGGGAAACGGGCGGCAATCCCTCGTCCACCACGCTCTATGTCGCGGAACTCTCCGACGCGTCCGATTTTATTTCGGGCACCGTCTATTCATCGGCGACCTACAATCTGTCCGCCTCTTTCACCGGCCTCTATACGGACACGGACTATTTCGGAAGGGTGAAGGCAATCGGGTACTCCGGAACGGAATCCTCCTATGCTGTTCTGGGGAGCACCCACACGGACCCGCCAAACAGCTGCATCGCGATCAACAACGGAAACTGGAGCGACGGCGCCAACTGGTACGGCTGCAGCGGCGCCGGAGGGATTCCGGGAGCAACGGACGCGGTGTTCCTCGGAAGCGGCCGCGTCATGACGCTGGACATCGACGCCACCGTTGCCAGCCTCACCTTTTCCGCCGTTTCAGTGAACAGCGCTCTGACGCATTCCGGAACCGCGGCCCTGGCTGTAAATGGCAACGTCACGCTCATCCAGCCGACGTCGAACAACAAGAACAACAGCTGGGCCATCAACGCGGGATCGGCGACGGTGACGGGCCAGATCAGTTTCAACGGCACCAATACGACCGCCACGCGCATTTCCAAGATCACGATCACGACGGGCGAACTGAACGCCTTTGGCGGCATGTCTTTTGCGGGATCCACATCGGCCACCAAGCAGGTCATCATGTCCGGCGGCGCCGGCACGCTGAACCTCAAGGGCGCGCTCACGGTCCCCGCGAACTCAAGCACGCTCACCGCGGGCGTGGCCGGGAGCGTGTTCAACTACGCCGACAACGCCTCAGCTCAGACAGTGAACTTCTTCCCGGCGGGCGCCTACGACAACCTCTATTTCAATAACACCTCGGCTGGCGGCGCCGCGCTGAGCGCGGCCATCTCCGCCGCCAACGTCATCAAGGACATTCGGGTCCAGTCCGGTACGATGAACAACGGCGGTTTCGCGATTGTTGGCGGGGCGGGCGACACGTTTGAAGTGGCCGACGGTGCGACCTTCGAGATGTCAGGTACGTCGGGATTCCCGACCGGCAGCACGTCGTACACGCTGGGAGCGGCCAGCCGCGTGCGGTATCGGCAGACCAGCAACCCGCTGTCGGTTACGTCGATTACCTATGGTCACCTGGATCTGGCCTCCGCGGGAACGGCGACCCAGCGTCTTCCTGCGGGCGCACTGACGATTCAGGGCGATCTCACCGTCGGCGACGGAACGAACGCCACCACCGCTGATCTCGATACCAACGGAACGACGCTCACGGTGGGTGGAAACGTCGCGGTCGGCGCGAACGCGACACTGGTGGCGGACAACACCAATTCGATGAACGTCGGGGGAAACTGGACCAACGGCGGAACGTTCACGCACAACGCCAGCACCGTCACCTTCGATGGCGCCGCCGCTCAGACGGTCGACAACGGCGGCGCCGACTTTGGCAACGTCGTCACGACGAACACGTCGTCCGGCGGCCTCACGTTTTCGTCGGGATTCACGGCGGCTCAACTGTCGGTTAATACGGCGGTACTGGGCGCGGGCGCGACGATTTACTTTCAGGCGGGGTCGACGTTCACAATTTCATCCCTGTCCCTCGTCGGGACCGGCTCGAACCTGGTCAGCCTTCGCTCCACGTCACCGGGCACCCCATGGTCGCTGGTCAATGGCGGAGCCCAGTCCGTCAGTTATGTGGGCGTTCAAGATTCCGACGCCTCGACGGGAAACACGGTCCGTGACGTTCCCGGCGGTTTTGATGACGGTAACAATCTCCACTGGGATTTTGGGCCGCCGTCCGCGGTGACCGATCTCAGTGCCGCGCCCGGAGCTTCCGCCCAGCGCATCGACGTCGCCTGGTCGGCCCCAGGCGACGCGCCGGGCGGCAATCCACTCAACGGCGCGAACTTCATCATTCAGTACACCACGGATACCGTGTTCGCAGCGGGCAATTCGTGGAGTCCGAACGCGCCGATGCCCGTCGGGGTATCCAGCGTCACGATCTCCACCACGGGCGTTAACTTGGGCGATTCGGCTCAATACGCTTTTGACGGGCTGATCGAGGGAGGAACGTATTTCTTCCGGCTCTGGACTGAAGACGATGCGTTTAATTTCTCGCCGATTTCCAATGGCGCGACCGCATACGCGACGCCCCTCATTTCGTCCATCACCCTTTCGAGCGACATTTTGGCGTTCGGAAGCCTTAACGCGGGCACCACGGTTGTGAACCCCACGCCCGTCCTCGTCACTAACAAAGGCAACTCGACCATTGACCTTCGCGTCTGGATCGAGGACCCGGCCATCTGGAAGTCGACAGACACGTTTCCCGGCATCGATACCTTCCGACTGACGATGGTTGCCAAGGACACCCTTCCATCCGCTTCGGATTTCGACGTGTCGAATGACCTCGTTCTCCCGAGCACCAACACCGCCTCCGCGGTGAATCTCGCGAGGGATGGCGACCCCGACGCGGAGAAGGCCTTCAATCTCCAGCCGAATGACAGCCGGAATCTCTGGTTCCGGATCGAAATGCCACCGCTCTCCACGACCACCGACGCGCAGACGATTCGCTTGAAGGCGTCAGACTAGCGCCACGTCACGAATGCTGGGATACGGGCCACCAACCGCCCGGCGAGATTCATGCGGGGGGATCGGTGATCGTCTTAATGCGAAATGCCGGCGTTTGAAGAGAAGGTGGCAGATGCTCCTTCTTGACGGTGGAGGTATTTCCGTCGCGAAGCTGAGCGTAATGCGGCGACATGATCTCCACGCCGGCCTCATTGAATTTGTCCTGGATCGACGCGTGGAGGCCCGAATAAAGCGCGGCCATTTCATTCGGACGATTGGTCGTGGCGTTGAGCTCGTACCGAACATAGAAGTCGTCCAGCGCGGTCTGGAAAACGAACGGTGCCGGGTCCGACAAGATGCCGGGGGTGCTCGCGGCGGCTCCGATCAGAAGCGCGTGGACGGTCCTCCAGTCCGCGTCATATCCAATCGTCACGGAGGTGTTGAGGATCAATCCCGTGGTTCTCGCTGCGGCGCTGTAGTTCACAATGTGGCCGCCCAGAACGCTGGAGTTGGGAATGGTGACGTCCACGTTCTTGATGGTCCGCACGCGCGTCACCAGCAGTGACTTTTCCATGACGTCGCCGGTGGTATCGCCGATTTTGACCCGGTCGCCGAGCGCGAATGGCCGCATGTAGGTGAGCATCATGCCCGCCACGGCGTTCCCGACCGCGGCGGTCGAGCCCAGAGAGAGGAGAACGCCAATGAAAACTGAGACGCCGCGAAACGCCGGCGATGAAGCCCCGGGAAGGTACGGGAAGGCGATGACGAGGCCGAAAACCAACATTAGGAACCGGGCGATCTTGTACGTCGTGTCGGCCCATTCCGGAAAGAAGCCCGCGATCTGGAGGTGGCCTTTCTTGATCTCCACGAACACGAATCGGATAACCCGCAGCGCGAGGGAAATGCCCGCGGCGATCAGCACGATGACCACGGCGCTTGGCAAATAGTCGATGACCTGCCGGACGGCGGACCGGAGTGGGTCGATCACCGCCGCCGTCAGGTTGCGGGCGATTTGCCGCGTGGCCGGAAATGAACTGAAAACCACGAGTAGATAAAGGTAAGAGACCCCGGCGGCCACGACGACAAGGAGACTTCGCAGAACAACCCGGAGCGCGCGCGCCATCTGGTGCGTTGACAGGAGTTCCACGCGCTGGATCCGGAGCGGCCGGACCTTTTTTTCAGCGTGACCATCCATCGGTCGAGGCGGCGGGCGGCTCTCTTGAGGAAGATCAGGGTGAGGAGCAGGATCACCGTCGCCAGAGCGGCGTAACCGGCGCCGATGCTCATCTCCCGCAGGCGCGAATGATGGCGTTGCGCCGTCAGCGTCAGGCGAATTTGATTGGCGACGTCCTCGGCGAGCTGTTCGCGCGTCCGCCCCTCGGCCCGCGCATCATCATCGGTGATCGAAACGAGAAGCATGTCGGTCGCCGCGATATCCGTGGTCTCGCCATTCGCGATGATCTGAATTTCGGCAGGAAGAATCCGCCTGTCTTTTAGCAGGCGTTGTAACCTTCCCGAAACAACCCGGGCGCGTTCCTCCGGGCTGAACGACATGGAGCGCTCTCTGAGGTAGAAGATGGTCTCACCACCGAGGACCACCGGCGCGCTGCTGGAGAGAACCGCGGCCTCATTTGGGGAGGGTTCTGCTTTCGCTCCCAGGTCCAGCGTTAAGGCCAGAACGGCGGCAAAAAATAGGGAACAGGCCATTCTTTTCATTGGGACCTCCGGGAGAATACGGGCCTCGGGGATGTCCCAGGCCTTTAATATCATGACAAACGATGAGGGGGCCGCGATCGAATGAACGTGCTTGATACTTCCGCCCTGTTGATGGGCTCGGCCGCAATCTTCAGTTACGTCAATCATCGGATTTTTCGTCTGCCCGCCAGCATCGCTTTGACATTGTCCGGTCTGTTCGCGTCGGCTGCGGTCATCGGCGTCGGCCACTTCTTCCCTTCTCACGACGTCTCGGGAATCGTGCGTGGAACCGTCGCGTCGATTGATTTCTCCAAAATTCTTATGCATGGCGCGCTTGGGTTTTTGCTGTTCGCGGGTTCGATGGAACTGAACTTCAACGAACTGCTTGAACACAAAACGCCGGTGCTGGCTCTCGCCACAGCCGGGACGCTTCTCTCTACCGTGCTCATGGGCGTCACGTCGTTTTTTGTCTTTCGCGCGCTGGGACTCTCCATCGGAATCGCCCATTGTTTTGTTTTCGGCGCTCTCATTTCCCCGACCGATCCGGTGGCGGTGCTCGGGATCCTGAAGTCCCTCCACGTCTCCAAGAACCTGGAAGTCCAGGTCGCCGGAGAGAGCCTCTTCAATGACGGCGTCGGCGTCGTCC
>JBBRXR010000126.1:0-5627 GCA_038238485.1 Elusimicrobiota bacterium
GCCAGGTGGCGGCGGGCGTTCTGCTCGGTGACGATCTTGACCACGTCGGGGTCGACGTCCATCTCCGCCAGGTCCACGGCGCGCACGCGCCATTCCTTCGAGAGGACGCGCAGAACGTCCACGCGGTCGACCAAACCCAAGTCCACGACCACCTGCTGAATGGGTTTTTGCGAGGTCTTGGAGTCGGCCGCGGCCTTGTCTAGCTGGTCGGCCGCCAAAAGCTTGTGCTCAAGGAAGATGTCCTTGATCGTTTTGCGCGCGAGGGGCGTGTTCGGGTTCTGGTTCGGCGGCGGAGTCGGGTTGCTGGGAGCTGGAGCGGCCATGGTCAGGAGTGTAAGGGAAACGCCGCGTATTTCAAGCTGCTTTACTTCCTTCACCGGACATGCGGAAGCCGTTCCGTCCGGCTTTCTTGGCCTCGTACATCGCCTCATCGGCCAGTTTGATGAGCTTTTCGGAGTCTTCCGTGTGTTCGGGAACGGCGGCGATGCCGACGGAAAAGCTGAGGCGCGCGGCGATGTCGGCATCGAGGCCTTTCTTTGCCTCGGGTCCGTTCATGAATCGGAGCAGGCGCTCAGCGGCGAGCCGGGCGTCGTGCGCGGACGTGTCGGGCAGAACGGCGGCGAACTCATCTCCCCCGAGGCGGGCCACGCAGTCCACCGAGCGGAAAAAATCCTGAAGGCGGAAGCCCACGTGCCGGAGCGCCTCGTCACCGGCGGCATGGCCTTTCTCGTCGTTGATCTTCTTGAAGTGGTCGAGGTCGATGAGCAGGAAGGCCAGCGGCGTTCGGTAGCGCTTGTAGCGCTCGAACTCGCGATCCATGAATTCCACGAGGAAACGGCGGTTGTGGCACTTGGTCAGCGAATCGTGCGTCGCCAGGAACTGGGAGCGCTTGTAAAGGTCCTGGACGCGCAGCAGCGAGCGTACGCGGGCCATCAGCTCGATCAGGTCAAAGGGCTTGGGCAGGAAATCGTCGGCGCCGGCGTTGAGGCTGTTCACTTTATCATCGCGGCTGGTGTAGACCCCGGTCAGGATGATGACCGGCACGAAGGCGCCAGTCTCGGCGCCCCGCTGGCGGATCTCCTTCAGCACCTGCACCCCGTTGCGGCTCGGCAGGTTCAAGTCGAGCAAAACGAGGTCGACACTGGTCGTGGCCAGGAGGTCCGAGGCCAGCTTCCCGTCTCCCGCGACCGTCACCTCGTAGCCCTGCTCGACCAGGATGGTCTGAAGCATGTCGGAAATGGCCTTGTCGTCCTCGACGACGAGGATGCGGGCCTTGGCGCGGGAAAGAGGCAAAACTTCGTTATTTTTGGACATATCCACCCCTCAGTGTGAGGGGCGGGGCCGGGTTTATCTACGGGAAATAACGAATTTACGGCGGGTCATTTCTGGTGTTCCTATTGATAAGCATCCGGGAACAGGTTAGATTTCGACTTGAAATGGCCGCCAGATCCATCACATCACTTCGGACCAAGCTCACTTTCTTCGCGCTCGTGCTGGTCGTCTTCGTGGCGGGCAGCCTCTCCTATTACATCCGCCAGGGCCAAAAAAGGGCCATTCTGGAGTCTCAGCGGGTCAACCAGCTCGACTCGGTCAAGGCCCTCGCCCAGGTTGCCCGCGAGGCCATTCTCGTCGACGATGAGACCGACATGGTGAACTACGTCAATTTGCTCAAGAAATCGCTCACCGTCTCTTATGCCATGGTGATCGACCCGAACGGCACGGTCCGCGTCCACACCGACGCGACCAAAATCCTGTCCAGGCTCGACGATCCGGCCACGCAGAAGGCCCTCCAGAGCCGTGACCGCGGCGAATCGACGATCCAGGACGTCAAATCCGCCGAGGGCAAGGACCTGGTCGACTTCTCCGTGCCGATCATGATCGGCAATCCGCCCGAATATAAAGGCCTGGCCCGCATCGCGTACGACAAGAGCCAGATGGAACAGGACCTCGAGAATTCCCTCAAGGCCGTGGATCTCTCGATCAAGCGCGCATTTTTTATCGCGCTGCTCATCGGCGTGATCGGCGCGTTCCTCCTCGCGGCGTTCATCACCGGCCCGATCGAGACGCTGCGTCAGGGCGCGCGCAAGATCGGCGAAGGCAAGCTCGACCACCGCATCGACGTGGGCACCAACGACGAGCTCCGCGAACTCGCCGACGATTTCAACATGATGGCGCAAAGGCTGGGCGAGCTCGACGAGATGAAGCGGGACTTCGTGTCGAATGTCACGCATGAACTGCGATCGCCAATGACGTCGATCCGCGGTTACATCGATCTGATGCTCAAGGGCGCGGCGGGATCGCTGACCGGCGAGCAGACCGACTATTTGTCCGTCGTGAAGAACAGCGCGGTGCGCCTCGGCCGCTTCATCGACAACCTCCTCGACGTCGCCAAGATCGAGGCCCACAAGCTCAAGCTCACGCCCGAGCCGCTCAACATTTTCAACCTCGCCCACGAGATGGACGTCCTCTTCAAGCCCCAACTCGGCGAAAAGAAAATCACGTTCGTGAACGCCGTGCCCAAGAACATCGCCGAGGGCTTCGCCGACAAGGACAAAATGGCCGAAGTCTTGATCAACCTGACGTCAAATGCCATAAAGTTCACGCCTGAAAACGGCCAGTTGAAGATGGAAGCCGTGGAAGGTTCGAACTACATTGAGATGAGCATTCACGACAACGGCGCGGGCATTCCGCAAGACGCGGCCAATAAACTTTTCAACAAGTTCGAGCAGGTGAAATCCAATCAGGGCCTCGCCCGCCAGCACAAAGGCACGGGCCTCGGACTGGCGATCACCAAGGGCATCATCGAAGCGCACGGCGGGAAGATCTGGATCAAGAGCCCGGCGCCGTGGGGCAAGGGAACGGCCTTCTACTTCACGATTCCCAAGATGACGCCGGAATTGAAAGCCAAACTGGCGAATTAGTCAGGAGTTACCGTGGCCTCCGAAATCAAAAATAAAATCATCGTGGTCGATGACGATCCGGATATCCGCCGCCTGGTGGAAATGGTCCTGGAGCGCGACGGATTCATCGTCGAGACCGCGGCCAGCGGCGCCGAATTTTTCAAGAAGCTTCCCCAATACAAACCGGAACTGGTCGTGCTCGACCTTCAGCTTCCCGACGAGGACGGCTTCGGCATCATCAAGAAGCTCCGCGCCAACCCCAACACCCAGAATTTGCCCGTCGTGATGCTCACCGTGCAATCGGTGGACTCCTACAAGATCGCGGGCCTCGAGATCGGCGCCGACGATTACATCGTCAAACCCTTTAATCAGGGCGAGTTCGTCGCCCGCATCCGGGCCGTCCTGCGCCGCACGAAGCCGAAAGATCAGACGACCGGTCTGATCGACGACGGCGCCGTGAAGCTTTTTCTCGACCAGCACCGCCTGGAAATCGACAAGAAGGCCGTGGACCTGTCTCCGAAGGAATTCGACCTGCTCGCGGCGCTCATGCGATCGAAGAACACTGTTCTCACGCGTGAAGTGCTGTGCGAATCCGTCTGGGGTCACGAGCTGGTGGGCAACACGCGCACCGTCGACGTGCACGTCGGCCGGCTGCGCAAGAAGATGGGCAAGCATGAGTCCCGGATCGAGACCGTCGAGCGGCTGGGCTACCGCTACCTTCCGGAAGCCGCCGCTTCCTAAGCTTTCTTTCCTTCCGCTTCCTTCCTCGATAAATTCTTCCGGCGACGTCCGTCCCACAGGTCCACAATCGGGCTGAACCACGCCTGGTCGCTCGTCGCCATCCCTGAGCCGTTCTCCGTGCGCACGCGGAGCGTTCCCGTGATCTCCGCTTCCGCGAGCTCCGTCACGCGCACGCGCCCGTCGCCCAGGCCTTCCACGCGCAGGCGCACCGCGTCGCTGTCCGACGCGCCCGACCAGAAGGCCGTGACGCGGCCGTCCGCGTGGATGATGAGGCCCGGGATCGTGAGATCAGAGCCGTTAGCGCGCGCGGTCTTTTCCATGAGCGCGCGATGCGACCAGACGTCCGCCGAGGTCGGGGCGTAACGGGCGAGGCCAGCGAAGCTGTCGGGATGGCCGAGATGCGTGTGGAACGGCACGAACGCGCCGTGAACACCACGGTAGGCCTTGTCGAGCACCACCACACCGGCCGAGGTCGCGAAGGCCTCCGCGCGCATCGCATCGTCGACCGACACGTTCATTCCATAAAGGTTGATGGCGGCGGCCACGCGTTCGCGCACGGCGCCGTTCGAATCGGCGGGCGCCCACGCCGCTTCCACCGCCGCGACGAAGCGCAGCTGATGGTCGGTCGGACGGCCATCGCCTTCCTCGCCGAGCGCCAGCGTGCGGAACACGCGCGCGCCCGTCGGCCGCAGCTCGCCGCCGACGCGATCCACCAGGATCACGCCCGCTTGCTCGCGCTCGAAGGTGAGCTGCGTGGCCAGCCCGCCGTCGAAGATTGACAGGTGGCTGGCCAGCGCGGCCGCATCCACCGCCAGGCGATGCTCCGGCGCGAACGACTGATTGATGTTCTGGAAGCTGATCTTCTTCTCGATGTCGGCGATGTCCATGCTGAAGTTGTGGTTCGCCGACTGATGGCGCGTGCGATCGGAAGCGTCCACCGTCGGGATTTCGTTGCGCGGATAGCTCAGCACGCTGCCGTTGGGCAGGATCATCACGTTGCGCTGCTCGAGGCCGCGCGCCGTCATCACCTGCTCGACGCCGATGAGCGCCACGTCGTGCAGGTTCGCGTTCGTCGGATTGCGCACGAACGCCAGGCGTTCGATATTGATGTTGCGGCCCTGCAGGTTGGGCGCGAGCACCATCTGGCGGATGGCGGCCCAGTCGCCATGGAAATCGGCTTGCGTCAGGCCGATGTCGCGCAGCATGGCGACCTTCACCGCCCCGAAGTCGCCGTCGTTCTGGAACGCGGCCTTGAAGGTGTCAATGCCGCCGAGGTCGCGGGCGATGAGCTGGCCCTTCGCGTCCGTCGAGGCCGTCACGAGGAGGACGTAGTCGAACCGGGCCTGCGTCTCGCGGCCCTGCATGCGCAGCGGCGTGAACGGGCGCGCAACGTTCGATAGATAGGCCGAGAACTGGTTGACACCAAGGCGCGTGAGGTCGACGATCTCGTTGCCGCCGAGGAGGAAGCCCGACACGTCGGCGACGGCGCCGAAGAGGTCGCTGCGCTGGCGAATGATGCGGCCGACGTCGCCGAGCGACAGGCCGGAGAGCGCCACCGCGTCGGAGATTTCGCTGACCGTGGCGAACTTCAGGAATTTATCGAGCGCGGCATTGAACTGAAAGTTGGCGCGGCGTTCGAGCGCGGCCGGCGCGGCGCGACGACCCGAGGGGTCCTGGAAGAGGTTCACGAACTGCGCCGCGCGCACCTGGCCATCGTTGCGCACGAGCGCGCGAAGGGTTCCAAACGGCGTCGCGATCTGGGCGGCGCCGCCGGCGTTGCGGCCACTGGCGAGCCGCGAGCCGTTGTTCTCGACGATGAGCGTGTCGCGCCGGACCGTGCCGTCGCGGCCGAGCACCGTGACCGGGATGAACTTCGCGCCGTCGCGTCCGCCGAGGATGCGTTCCTGCGGACGGAGCGCCTCGACGAAGCGGAGGCCCGCGAAGCCGCGGACGTCCGCGAGCTTGAAGAGGTTTGAGCCGGGGCCC
>JBBRXR010000127.1:0-5615 GCA_038238485.1 Elusimicrobiota bacterium
CCGGGCGCCCAGCCGCGCGCGCCCCGTGGTTGTCGCCCGGTGCCCGGCGACGCGTTGCGGCCGGAGACCTATCTTCGGTCGGTGCCCGCCGGGTGCGTGTTCGTCCAGCTCGTGGGAACGCCGCACCCGTCGCCGCTCAAAGCCGCTTCCTTCCAGGCGGTCGACCGCCCCGCCGGTCTCGGTTCGGTTCGCGCCGCCCAGGCGGCGGGAGTTTCTCACTTCGTCTATCTCAGTGTCGCTCAGCCGGCGCCGATCATGCGCGCGTACATCGAGGTTCGCGCCGAGGTGGAAAGCGCCATCGCCGCCGCGGGCCTCTCCGCGACCCTGCTCCGCCCCTGGTATGTCGTCGGGCCCGGCCACCGCTGGGCCATGGCGCTCGCGCCTTTCTATGCTCTGATGGAGCTGTTTCCGCCCACGCGTGAAGGCGCGCGACGCCTTGGCCTCGTGAGCCATGGACAGATGCAATTCGCTTTGCTGAACGCCATCGAACATCCCGCGCCGGGCGTGCGCGTGTGGGACGTGGCCAAAATAAGGACGGGGGGAATCTGATGGAACTGACGGTCATCGCCCGCGCGAAAGCGAAATCGGGCCGGGAAGCGGACGTGGAGAACGCGTTGAGAGCGGCGGTGGGACCGACGCATCAGGAGCCGGGGTGTCTTCGCTACACGATCAACCGCGGTGTCGACGACCCGCAAACGTTTGTCGTGGTCGAGCGATGGGCTTCGCGCGAGGCGCTCGATGCGCACCTGAAGACGCCGCACATTCAGAAACTTTTCGCGGCGATGGGCGACCTGCTCGCCGCGCCCGCCGAGATTCTCTCTTACCAGCTCCTTCCGGAAGGCGGCGAGAAAGGCCGGTTTTAGCGCCTCACGCCGCGCGCTGAAGCGGTTCGGCCATCGACGGCGCCATGTCCTCGGCTTCCGACGGAATCGAAAGGATGAACCGCGCACCTCCCTCCTCCCGGTTTTCCACGTGCAGACGGCCCCGGTGGTCCACCGCGATCTGGCGGCAGACGTAGAGCCCAAGTCCCGTTCCTTCCCCAGGCGCTTTCGTGGTGTTGAACGGCTTGAAGATCTTGGCGAGGGCGGCGGGCGACACGCCCGGTCCGGTGTCTTCGACGGTCACCTGGACCCACGGAATGCTGAAGGGCCGCGGGCTGGATTCCTCAACCGCGATGCGGAGCCGCCCGCCTTCCTTCATCGCGCCGCGCGCGTTTGAGAACAGGTTCAGGAGGACGCGTTCCAGTTGCGACGGACATCCCTGGATAAGGGAGAGCCGAGGCGAAAATTCCGTCTCGATTTCAATTTTCCTCTCCAGCAGCAGCGGCTCGTAAATCTGGAGGGCCGACTCCACGACGCGCCGCAGGTCGCATGGCTCGGTTTCCAAGCTGTGCGAACGCGCAAACGACAACACATTGGATGAAATGGTTTCGCACAGATGCGCCGCGCGGATGATGCGCTCAAGATCGGTGCGGTAGATTTGGGCCACGTTGTCCTCCAGGAGCATCCGCGCCGTTCCCAGAATAACCGTGAGCGGCCCCGCGATGTCGTGCGCGATGCCGGACGCGGCCTGGCCAATGCTGGCCATCTGGCTTGATTCCTGGATCGTCATTTTTTGCTCTTCCACCCGGCGTGCCATCCGTTCGATTTCGGTGCGGGCCTCGGCCACTTTCTCGAGGGAACGCCGATCCTTCTGCGCCATGCGCCATGTGGCGGCGGCGGCGAAAATAAACAATCCGGTCTTGAGGCTCAGGTTGAACATGGTCGTCGCGTCGATGTCGTGGTCCACGGAAAGACAATGGAAGACCGCGTTGAAGCTGACGATGCCGAGGACGATCAGCACGAGTTGAAATCCGTCGAGCAGGAGGCAGACCGTGTAGATCGGCAGGAGATACAGGACCCACAGGTTCGAGTCGGCGCCGCCGGACTGTGAGAGAATGCCGGTGATCAGCGCGCAATTGCCGAGGACGATGGCGGCGGCCACGCCCGCCTGGGTGGGGCCCCGGCGGAGCGCCCAGCCGGCGAACAGGTTGAAGGACAGCAGGCCGGCAAATAAATAGAGGATGTTCGGGTAAACGAGATGGCTGTTGTCCCGGTAAAGAAAAACCACCGCGAGAAGGAAGACGCAGAATATCGTTTCGTAGCGGTGGCCAGTCGTGGTCGGTCCATTGTTGTCATTCATGTTGGGCGCCCTCGATGCGCTGGTCTGAAGCTACCGGCCTGCCATGACAAAGAGGCGGTAAATCGCTCAAGAAACGCTGAATTTGAGGCGGAAATGCCGAAAAAGCCATCTATTCCGCCACTGCAGGGCTGTTTTGGGGGTACATGGGCCCCCCTCGCGCGCTCCGGAAAACAACGGTTTTTTCTATCGTGGCTTGGTGAACCGGAAGAATCTCCTGCTCTCCCACCTGGTCGCCATCGCGCTTTGCGTGGGGGCGGCGGTCCTCACGCATTTGCTGGAGCCGACAAGCGCGGCGCCGCTCTTCGACCTGTTTTACGCGGCGGTGATCCTGAGCGCGTGGTACGGCGGGGTGAGCCCCGGCGTTCTCGCCGCGGTACTGTCGTTCTTCCTCCTGAATTATTTTTTCATCCCTCCCATCCAAACGATTTCCTTTGTCAAGACCGATCACATCCGACTTTTCGTCTTTCTCATCGTCGCCATCCTGACGGGCTCCTTGACCGGCCGCTTTCGCCGGGCGAAGTCACTCCTCGAAAGTAAGTTGTCGGAACTTAACAAGGCGAAGGAGGAAAAGGCGGAAGCGGAGCTGGCCATCATGGAGATCAGCGACCGCGAGCAGCGCCGGCTCGGACAGAACATCCACGACGGTCTATCGCAGTCGATTGCCGGCGTGAAGCTGATGGTGGAGCGCGTTCGAAAGAGATTGGCGGCGCGAGGCGTTCCCGAAGCCGGCGATATCGAGAAGATTGAGGAGCGGCTGGCGGAATCCCTCGCGCATGCCGACACCATTTCGCGGGGCCTCTATCCCGTCGAGCTCGATGCCAACGGCCTGAGCGCCGCGCTCGAAGAGCTCGCCGCACGGATGGCGACGGTGCACCCGGTGGACTGCCGCTTCCACGCTCCCGAGGGAATTCTGCTCGAGGACAACGCCGTCGCGAACCATGTTTATCGGATTGCCCAGGAAGCGGTGGCCAACGCCATCAAAAGCGGACGCGCCACGCGGATCAACATACGGCTTTCGGCCCGGCCCGGCCGCGTTCGCTTGAGCGTGGCCGACAACGGCGTGGGCCTGGGAAACGGTCCGATGCGCAAGGGCATGGGGCTCAAGCTCATGGACTATCGCGCGCGCGTCATCAAAGGTACCCTTGCCCTGCGCAGCCGCCGCCGTGGCGGCACGGTCATGATCTGCGAGTTTCCCCGGAAGGGATGAGCATAACGTCTTTTTGGTGTCCTGATCGAGGCCGGACCTCAGATCAGGGCTTTTTTATGGGAGGGCTATCAGGATGGAGATCGCAAACCCCGGGCGCAACCCGGTGCTGGAGATGATTCTTCACTTGGCTTTCGGTCAGCTTCGAGATGGACTTTACGAAGACGCCGTGTCCACCTTCTCGGCCGCCCGGATCATGGACATGAGCGACGAGCGATGCCTTCGCGGGCGCGCCGAGTGTTACGTGCGTATGAAGCGGGACCAACTCGCCGAGTCGGACGTTCAGCTCGCCCAGACGCTCCGCACCGCTTAATTCGTCTTTTTGCTTCCGCGCCTCGCCTGAAGCCATTCCTTGAGAATGGGCAGGAATGAGAGGAAGATGACCGCCAGAATGATGTAGTGGATTTTCTTCTCCACATCCGGAATCGATTTGGCGAGGAAGTATCCGATCGACAGCATGCTCACCACCCACGCGATTCCACCCGCCACGTTGTAGACGATGAACGTCTTGTAATTCATGTTCGCTGCGCCGGCCACGGTCGGGGCGAACGTCCGGATAATCGGAACAAACCGGGCGAGGACGATGGTTTTCGGGCCGTACTTCGCGTAGAAACTTTCCGCCTTCGTGAAGTGGTCCCGCCGAAAGAAGAATGAGTCGGGCTTGTTCTTGAGCCGGGTCCCGAAGTAGTGGCCCACCCAATATCCCACCGTGTCGCCCACGATCGCCGCGATGGACAACACCACCATGAGGTGTGCGATCGACATCGTGCCGTCGATCGCGCAGAGCAGGCCGGCGGTCACCAGCAAGGAGTCGCCGGGAAGAAAAAAGCCGGCAAACAGGCCTGTCTCGCAGAAAACGATGATCGTCAGGACGGTGAGCCCGCCCCAGCGGATCAGGTCGTGAAAGTGATAAAGGCGTTGAAAGAACTCGTGAATGATGTTCATGAGTTAAGAATACCTATAATCCCCCCGTGCCCGATACCGCCTCCGCCCACGATCTCCTCGCGTTCGACGACGTTCCCTGCAACCTCTGCGGTTCCCGCGAAGCGAGCGTCGTTTTCCAGCGTCCTTATCCGCGTCTCGAGACGCTGAAAGACGACGCGCGCATGACGACCGACGTGTTTGGAAATTACGGCCGGATCGTTCGCTGCCGCGGTTGCGGCCTCGTTTACACCAACCCGCGGCCCATGAGCGAAACGATCTGCGATTCCTACGCCGAAATGGAGGACGAGGACTACTGCCGCGAGCAGGAGTGCCGGAGCATCAACGCCCACATCGCGATGCGGTTGATCAAGCGGCACGCCAAGGGGGGGAAGCTGCTCGACATCGGCTGCTCCACCGGATTTCTTCTCAACGCGGCGCGCCTCGACTTCGAGCCTCACGGCGTGGAGCCGTCCGCCTGGGCCGCTGCCCATTCCGTCCGCCGTCTCGGCCTGAACAATGTCACCCACGGATTTTTCAGGGACGGCCTGTTCCCGCCCGCGTCCTTCGACGTCGTGACGATGTGCGACGTCATCGAACACCTCGGCGATCCCAAGGGGGACCTTACCTCGATTCACAAAGCGCTCAAGCCGGGCGGAATCCTCTACCTCGTGACGCCGAATATCCGCAGCTTGTCGGCCCGTCTGCTCGGTGGTTACTGGTGGGGCCTGCGGCCCGCCCATATCTTTTATTTTTCCGATGAGACCATGCGGCGGATGCTCGACGAATGCGGGTTCGACGTGGTCGAATCGCGGTCGTTCGGACGGATCTTCACGCTCGACTACTGGCTCGGGCGCCTGCGCAATTATCCGAGGCTCATCTCATGGCTGATCGACCGCGGTATCGCGGTTCTCGGCGTGCGCGACAAGATTTTCTACATCAACACGCGCGATTCAATGGAAATCGTGGCACGGAAGCGGGTCTAGATGAGAAACCGGGGACTCCTCTGGGCGCTCTTCGCCATCGGCGTGGTCGCGCTCCTGATGAAAGTTCTCATGGGCGAAGTCCTGCAGATTGTTCCGCACCACGGCGCGATCACGGAGGCGTACTTCGTCTACGCGCACAACCTCCTTCACAAGCACGTCTTCTCGCAGACCATCAGCGCGTCGCCCCCGTTGGATTCATTCCGTCCCCCGCTTTACCCGCTGTTCCTCGCCGGCGTGCGGCTGATGAGCGGCGTCGACCAATGGGACAACTGGGTCGCGACGATTCAGTATCTGATGGGAGCGCTGACGTCCGTTTTCATCGC
>JBBRXR010000128.1:0-5576 GCA_038238485.1 Elusimicrobiota bacterium
CGCCGCCCGCGACGGCGCCGGAGCTGACGACCAGCACTTCATGACCGGCCTTGTGGGCACGGCTGAGCTGGGAAGCGATGCGATGAACAGCGTCCGGGTCGAGCCCGCCGTCTTTCCTGGAAAGGATCGCCGAACCGGTTTTAACGACGATGCGCATAGAGGGAGTTTACTTGCGGGGAGGCCGGCGCGGCGGGAGATTTCTGAATCCCATCTCCGGGTGGTACTCGAACTCGCGCTCGGCGATGCGAACCCAGTCGCCGGCCCGGGCGCCGTTCGAGTTGAGCTCGCGCTCGACGCCGAGTTTCTTCAAAATGTTCTGCGTGCGCATCACGGCTTCACTGAGCGTGAAGTTGGTCATGCGGATGAGGCGTTCCACTTTCGCGCCCTTCACCACGTAAACTTCCTTGTCGCGTTCGACCCAGAAATCCGGCTCGAGCTTGACGTGGACGGCGGCGGGCGCCGCGCGCTTGCGCAAGGCCGGTGTCGCGTCGACGAGCTTCACCACTTCGCCCAGAAGTTCGCGGATGCCTTCGCCCGTGACGCCGGACACGGCCATCACCGGCGTTTTCTTATAGGACTTCTTGATCGCTTTGTAGACCTTGGACGCGTCGGTGAGGTCCTGCTTGTTGACGACGATGATCTGCGGCTTTCGTCCGAGCTCCGCGGCGTGGTCTCTGAGTTCCGAATTGATCACACGGATATTCTCTTTCGGCTCGCCATCGTTGAAGCCCATCGGGTCCACGACGTGCACGAGCACGCGCGTTCGCTCGACGTGGCCTAGGAAATCAGGTCCGAGACCTTTGCCGTCGCTCGCGCCTTCGATGAGGCCCGGAACGTCGGCGAAAATGATTTCGCGGTCGTGATAGAACGCCACGCCGAGGTTCGGGTAGAGCGTCGTGAAGGGATAGTTGGCGATCTTCGGATGGGCGCGCGTGAGGCGCGAGAGGATCGTCGATTTTCCGGCGTTCGGCATTCCGACGAGGCCCACGTCCGCGATGATCTTCAGACGGAGCGACAACTTGATGATCGAACCCGGTTCGCCGCGCTCGGCGATCTTCGGGGCCTGGCGGACGCTGTTCTTGAAATGGACGTTGCCGCGGCCGCCGCGGCCGCCTTTCGCGACCAGCAGTTTCTCCCCGTCGTCGATCATGTCGGCGATCACGGTGTCGCCCTGGAAAACGGTGGTGCCGCACGGCACTTCGAGGTAGAGGTCGTCGCCGCTCAGGCCGTACTTGAGGTAACCGGAGCCCGGCTCGCCGTCGGCGGCCTGGTACTTGGGTTTGCGCGCAAAGTCGAGGAGGGTGCGCATGCGCTCGCGCGCGATGAGGTACACGTCGCCGCCCTTGCCGCCGTCGCCACCGTTGGGACCGCCGAAGGGGACATACTTTTCTCGACGGAATGCCGCGGAACCGTCGCCGCCCTTGCCAGCGCGAATCGAAACGTGGGCCCGATCAATGAACATAAAGGTTTCCTGAAAAAGAAAACGGCAGCCTACGGGCGATTATCACCGATAGGCTGCCGTTCTTGACTGAAAGGTAATTAGGCGGTCTTTTCGACCGCGTAAACGCTGACGCGCTGACGGCCACCCCAGCGACCCGGGGTCTTGCTCATCCATTCGAACTTCACGACGCCCGCGATCATCGCGAACAACGTGTCGTTGCTGCCGCGCCCGACGTTATTGCCGGGGTGGAAATGCGTGCCGTTCTGGCGGACCAGAACTTCGCCCGCATTCACTTTCTGGCTGCCGTAGCGTTTAACGCCAAGGCGTTGGCCGGCTGAGTCGCGGCCGTTGGTGGTAGAACCTTGTGACTTTGTGTGTGCCATGATTTTGCTCCGGAAGCTTTAAGGAAGGGTGATCTTATTGATGCGCAGTTCCGTCAGGTACTGGCGATGGCCCTGGGTCTTCTTATAGACCTTTTTCTGGCGCTCTTTGTAGACGATGATCTTCGGAGCCCGGAGCTGACGGATAACCTGAGCGGTGACGCTGGCGCCATTGACGGCGGGCGCACCCGTGAAGGATTTGTCGCCGTTCTTGGCATAGAGGACGTGGTCGAGTTTCACTTCTTCCCCGACAGCGGACTCCAGCTTATCAACGGTAACTACTTCGCCTTCGGCGACGCGGTATTGTTTGCCCCCGCTGCGGACGATTGCATACTGATTCATAGGTCGAGCATTGTAACGAAAAGGCCCCTCGATGGTCAACGGAATTCCCGAGGAGGCTATTCGATAACGATCTTATAGCTCTCCCACGGAAACGTTTCATCTGCAATGATTTCCACGCTTCTTCCGACCTGCTTTTCCATCCGCTCCTGATTCTCCTTGAAGTAAGCGGCCACGGGGCCCTTCAGATGAATCTTCAGTTTGCCCTCCGCGCGGCTACCGGTCATATCGAGAATTTCTTTACGGATCTTCAGGAACATCGAGTCGCTTGAGAAAACCCAACCCGAACCGTTGCATTCCGTGCAGGCTTCGCCGGTCATGGCCTGAAGAGATTCGCGGCGGCGCTCGCGCGTCATCTCGACGAGGCCGAGGCGCGTGATCGGGAGAATCTTGATCTTCGAATGATCGCCGCGCGTGCCGCGAGCGAGCGCTTCCATCACCTTGTCGCGGTTGCGCCGCTTCTTCATATCGATGAAGTCGATGACAATGATGCCGCCGATGTTGCGCAGGCGAAGCTGGCGCGCCACTTCGGACGCGGCTTCGATGTTCGTCGCCGTCACAGTTTCTTCCTGCGACGTGCGGCCGGTGAATTTTCCGGTGTTCACGTCGACCGCGCAGAGGCTTTCTGCTTCCTGGATCACGAGGTAGCCGCCCGACGGAAGGTCGACGCGCGCCGGACGAAGCTTGACGAGCTCTTCTTCGACTTTGAACGAATCGAAGATCGGCGTGCGGCCTTCGTAGAGGCGGATGCGGTCGATCAATTCCGGCGCGAGCATTTCCACGAAACCTTTCACGTCGTCGAACTCCTGACGGTTGTCGAGCAGGAACGCTTCGACGTCTTCTGACAGGATGTCGCGGACGATCTGGAAAGTAAGGCCGAGTTCCTTGTGGATGAGCCCCTTGTTCACCTTTTCGGCGCGGCGCTGGACCGTTTCCCAAAGGCGGATGAGATATTTCATTTCGCGGCGCAGCGCGTGCTCATCGGCGCCTTCGGCCTCGGTGCGAATGATCACGCCGCCGGGCGGATTGAGCGATTCGACGATGCGCCGGAGGCGCTCGCGTTCCTGCGGATCTTCCACCTGGCGGGAAACGCCGAGATGTTTCGACAGCGGCATCAGGATGAGGAAGCGGCCGGGAAGCGAGACGTCCATCGTCACCTTCATGCCCTTCGTCCCGATGGCTTCCTTGGCGACCTGAACCATGATCGTCGTCCCCTTCTTCAGGATTCGCGCGATGTCTTTCTCATGGTTATCGCTCAGAACGTCCGAGATGTAGAGGTAGGCATTTTTTTCCTGCCCGACGTCGACGAAGGCGGACGAGATGCCGGGCAGGACGTTTTCGACGCGGCCCTGATAGATGTTACCCACCACTTTCGTGCTGCCGCCGATGTGACGGTCGATGAAGAATTCGGCGAGTTTGTCGTTTTCGATAATGGCCACCCGGGTTTCGTCGGGCGTTGTGTTCGCCAAGATCTGTTTTTTCACTGTATGCATGTTGTTGCTCCTTTTTTCTTGATTGGTCTCGACGGCGGTCATGGTTCCACCAACTCTCCGCCTTGTTTTTCGAGATAAAGCTGAAGGCGCCGGACGCGCACCTGGCAGTCCGGCCCGCCCATTTCTACGTGCGCGTCCGCGATTCCGCAGACGGCCTGGGCGATTTTTTCGGGCTTGAGCGTGCGCCCTGGCCCGAAGCGCAGAACAATCTCGAGGGTGTCCCCCTCAAGCGTCCACGACTTCACGAGCGACCGCGCATCGATCACTTCCTCGCGATCTTCCTTCTTCTTGGTGATCATGAACCGCTCGGCGGCCCAGAAGGCCCGCCATTTCTCGTCCGCGCCGACGAAGAGCGGCGAGATGAGCCGGACGCGCGACGCGTTGATGGTCTCTTCCAGCGACGGAAAGAAACGCGGAATCGATTTCACATTGATCACCGTGAAACCGGCGGGGAGATGCTTCTGCAGCTCCTCTTTGGCTTTTATCGGGTCGAGCCGGGCCGCAAGCTCGACGTCCACGTATTCGGCATCCGACTCGTATCCCACGGACACGGCCGGCCCGAAGGCCACTTTCAATTTGGGCTTCTTCGCCTGGGTCCGCGCCGCGGGCCAGGTGGAAGCTTCGATGGCGCGGCGAATCGTCTCGATTTGCCGCAGATGAGAAAGCTGGGCGGCCGCGCCCTCGCGGGAGAGCCGGACGCGCGCGCGCTGGATGGCCACCGGAGAGTTGAAACGCCCGGTGACGCGTGAAGAACCGATCACAGCATGTACCTCCGCCAATGGACCGACATGAGAAGACCGACGGCGAGCATCGAGCTCACCACCGACGAGCCGCCGTACGACACCATCGGCAGCGGCACGCCGGCCACCGGGGCCATCCCCATCGTCATGCCGAGATTGAGTAGCGCGTAGAACGCGAACATGGCCGCGAAGCCCGACGCCACCAGGCCGCCGAAGCGGTCGCGCGCCACGAGCGCGGTCTCGAACCCGCGCCAGATGATGAGGAAATAAAAGATCAACACGATGCCCGCGCGAAAGAAGCCGAGCTCCTCGCCGATCACCGAGAAGATGAAGTCTGTGTGGCGGCTCGGCAAGAAACCCAGTTGGGACTGCGTGCCGTGCGTATAACCCTTGCCGAACACCTGGCCCGAGCCGATGGCGATCTGCGACTGGCGGACGTTGTAACCGCCGCCCAGCGGGTCGAGCTCGGGGTTCACGAACGCCACAAGGCGTTTGCGCTGGTAGTCCTTGATCACGTGGTTGACGCCCACCGCGCCCACGACGCCGACCATGACAAGCGCGAGCGTGATCCACATGTAGAAGCTCGGGATGTAAAGACGAAGTCGGCGAAGGATCCACCACGTTCCAACGAGAAACCCGCAGACGCCGAAGAAAAGCCAGGCGGCTTCCCAACCGCCCGCGAACGCGTGCGCGAAGTACGACATCACCGGGCGGCTCTTGATCTCGTCGCCGAGAAGCCGGAAATAGGTCGACGCCAGGGGAATGCCGGTGGCCAGCGCTCCCACGAAGCAGACGCTGAGCAGGTGAAGCGAACGCGCGCCGGCGACGTAAAACATCACGAGCGTCACCGGGAAGAACACAAGGCTCGACGAGAAATCCGGCTGGGCGATGATAAAGAGGATCGGGATCATCGCGAGGATGAACGGAATGACCAGCGACTTGGGCGTGTACCACTCGATGCGCCGGTCGAGGTAACCCGCCAGCGTGAGCACGAAAAGCGGCTTGGCCACCTCCGACGACTGAAGGTAGACCGGTCCGAGATGGAACCAGCCGCGCGTGCCGCGGAGGTTGGCGCCGAAAATGAGCACGCCGATGAGAACGCCGATCATCACGACATAGAGGAAGCGAACGTAAGTTCGAAAGATCTGATAAGGCAGCAGCGTCAGGAACACAAGCCCGACGA
>JBBRXR010000129.1:0-5540 GCA_038238485.1 Elusimicrobiota bacterium
GGCCTTGCGCAGCGGCACGCGCTTCGACCGGTAAAGCAGAAAAACGTCTCGCGGATTCATCACGAGTTCAGTCGAGAGGGAGGGGATGTTGAACACCCAGTTCTGGGCGCCGCCCTGCTTGATCTTGTCGAGCTCGGTGAGGGCCGCCACCAGCCGGTCCAGGTCCGAGCGGTCGGTGCCCGTGCCCGTGATCGCGATCAGGTTGAACAGGTCGGCCGCGTCCACCTGGATGTTGTAGTCCTTGGTGAGCATCTCCGAGATGTCCTGCCCCGAATACCCCGTCCGCGTCACGTTGATCGTCAGCTTGGTCGCGTCAAGGTCATAACCGCGGCCCTGCATGGTCGGCCGGGTGATGCAGGTGAAGTCCTTCAATTGATTGATCTGACCGCGCGCGCGGTCGCAGTTCTGGATCAGCTTTTCGAGAATCCCCTTTCCCTGCGTGACCATCTGCCAGCGCGCGAGGTCGAGGCTGGCCAGCGTGGCGTAATTCGGGCTCGTCGTCTGCAGCATCGAGATGATGCGTTTGACGCGCGAGGGGTCGATGAGCTTGGAATTGAAGTGAAGAACGGAACCCTGCGAAATCGCCGCCAGCGTCTTGTGGGTCGACTGGACCACGAGGTCGGCGCCGGCGTCCACGGCGGACATCGGCAGGCTCGGATGAAATTTCAGATGCGCGCCATGCGCCTCGTCGACAAGAAGCATCTTCCCGCGCGCGTGGCAGATTTCCGCGATGCGCTTCAGGTTCGTCGCGACGCCGTTATAGGTCGGGCTGGTGACGAACACGGCCTTGGCTTCCGGGAAGCGCTTCAAGGTCTGTTCGATCTGTTCGGGAGACGAATCGAAAAGGATGTCGAGGTTCTGATCGACGGTGGGCTGCACCCAGATCGGCCAGACGCCGGACATGACGATGCCGCCCAGCGTCGACTTGTGGGAATTTCGCGAGATGATGAGGGATTCGCCCGGACGGCAAGCCGACATGATCATCGCCATGTTGCCAACCGAAGAACCGTTGACGAGGAAGAAGGACTTCTCGACGCCGTAGGCATCGGCGAACAACTCCTGGGCCTTCTTGATCGGGCCGGTCGGGTCGTGGAGCGAGTCGACCTCCGGGAACACCGTCACGTCCATCTGGAAAATTTCCCGGCCCACGTAGGAGGCGAGTTTCTTGTCGATGCCGCGGCCGTTCTTGTGGCCCGGCGTGTGAAAAGAGACGACTTTGCGTTTGGCGTGCGCGAGCAGCGTGTCGAGCAGCGGCGTCTTGTCCTGGTTGGACGCGGACGATCCGTTTTTTCCGTTCTTCCCGTTCTTTTTGGCTGTTTTTTTCTCTGCCATGTTAGTGAGTGAAGTGAACCTTTTTCTTTTGGGTCATCGCGCGTTTTTCCTTCGCGAGAAGCGCCCGGATGTGTTTCGGAATGTTGAACAGTCCCGTGTGCGTCTGGCCGTCATAAAACGAAAGCGGGCCTCTCACCCGTCGGCGAATGGCCGCGTCGATGCGCGCGGCCGACATCGTCACCGGGTCCGGCGTCGCCGCGACCACAAACGACCACGGAACGTCGAACGACGGCACGTGCGCGTAAAAGGGCCGCGCGGTCATGAACGCCCCGCGGAGCGTCGCGTGAATCACGCCGTGAACTTCAAATTGTGTCAGGTCGGCCGAGCCGGCTTGGGTCACGAAAACGCCGCCCGCATTCAGCCGGCGGCGCACCGCACCGAAAAATTCATGTGTGTAGAGCGTGTTGACCGGCGAACCATCGGCCGGCGTCGGCAGGTCAGCGATGATCACGTCGAACCCGCGGCCCCCATTCTCAATATACGCCCGGGCGTCGTCAATAATGACGTTCAACTTCGGGCTCGAAAAACTTCCGCGGTGCCATGACGTCAGGTGCCGGCGGCAGAAATCCACCACCTCGCCATCGATGTCCACCATCACGATCTCCCGGACCGACCGGTGCTTGAGAGTCTCGCGCGCCGTCGCGCCTTCCCCCCCGCCCAGAATCAGGACGGAGGTTGGGTTCGGGTGGCAGAGCATCGCCGGATGAACGAGAGCCTCATGATAAATGAATTCATCGAGTTCGGACGACTGCATTTCCCCGTCGAGGACCAAGCACCGTCCGAAGGAATACGTGTCGGCGACGAGCGCGTTCTGGAATTTCGTTTTTTTTCTGACCACGACGCGCCGGACGCGTCGCGAGCGGCTCTCGTTGGGTGTGAGCCACTCCTTGAACCAGCTCAAGGATTGATGCCGCGTTTGAGCTCGAGCGCCGTCACGTTCTTGGCCTTGAAGCGCTTGGCGAGGTAGTCGTAGGCCTTCCAGGGGTTCACCGACGATCCGCACGTAAAGATGTCGATGGAGGCAAAACCGTATTCGGGCCACGTATGGATGGCCAGGTGGGATTCCTGGATGACGATGACGCCGGAGATGCCGTTCGGATTGAAATTGTGGAACACGACGTCCACGATGGCGGCCTTCGCGGCCCGGGCGGCGCCCACCATGATGGCCTCGATCCGGCGCACGTCGCCGATCGTGCGGCTGTCGCACTGGTACAGTTCGATCAGCAGATGGCGCCCGAGCGTCTTCATGGTCATCCGAGGAAACGGACGGAAAGACCGGTCCAGAATGTCTGGAACGGCTGGGGTGTGAGACCGGCGCTCGGAACGGCGCTTCCAAAGCTTTCGGCGTATCGTTTGGCGCCGAGGTTTTCGGCCGCGAGATAGAGGATCGCGGTGTGGATCTTCACGGTGAACTTCAAATTCCAGGAGACGAAGGGCGGCAGTTGGCGGCCGGTCTGGCCGGTGAACTCATACTGCTTGGACTGATATCGCAGCTCGTTGGTCATGGTCACCGCGGCCGGCAGGAGCAACGAAATCTGTCCGCCGGCAAGGAGGTCGGACGAAAGCGGCGCATGAGCGAAACCGGTAGCGCCGTTGTCCTTGCGTTGCGCGGAACGGACGGTGACGTTGGCGCTCACGCCGATCTGCCGCCAGGCGCCCTCGCCGAACGACGTCGCGCCTTCCGTTTCCACGCCTCGCGAACGGTCCTTGCCCACGTTGCCGAACGCGGCCGTGGCGGGATCGATGCCGATGGCCCGCTCGACGTTGGTGTCAAAACATGTGACGGAGAGGCGAATTCCATCGTCTTCGTAGACGGCGCCGAGGTCCACGTCCGATACGCGCTCGGGCCGGAGGCTGGCCGGCGAACCGGCCACCGGAAAAAGCGCATCGAACGTCGGAAAGCGGGCGCTCCTCTGGACACTCACGGATAAAACGGCGACCGGTACCGGCCGATAGGTGGAACCGAAACGCGCCGCGAAACCGCCGCCCACGCGTGAGTGGTGGTCGTAACGAACGCCCTCCTCGATGCCGATCTCGCCCAGCTGGTAACGGCCCTGCGCGAACGCGCCGGCTTGCGTGGCATCGCGGCGCTCCGCGCCCACCAGATGGCGGGTGAATTCATTCTCTTCGACGCCAAAGGCCATGTGCTCGCTTTCCCAGCGAACTCGGCTTTCGAGGGAGTCGCGATCGATGTCCGAAAGCTTCACGCCATCGGGCGAAACGAACTGGGCGGCGTTACGAAGGCTGCGCGTGACGTCGGCATAAAATGTTCCTCCCGCGATGAGCGGCGATGCGCCCAGGAGCTTCGCGGTCTGGATCGTCTGCTCGCGGCGGCCCGACGGGTCGACCGGGCGGCGTTCTTCATGGCCGTTCCACTGCTCGTACGGCGTGATCGTGCCGTTCGAGGTGCCAGCAAACCCGCCCGCGTAGGTGTACTCCACCCCCCAGAATCCGCCCTTCCCGTAGGATCGGGTGAAGTTGGCGAAATGCGTGGTGACCTCGGTCTCATCGTTGAAGCTGAAGCCGCCGGAATGCTGCAGGCCTCCGATGTAGGTGGCGTCGCCAAAATGAAATCGGTCGAAGAAGCGCCCGTTGTGCTGAATGACGCCGCGGCGGCCCACCCCGGTCTCGAGGTCGACCATCCAGTTCTTGAGCGGCGGGCGGCTCGTGATCAAATTCACGACGCCGGCCGCGCCCGGGCCGTAGGCCACCGGCGCGCCACCGCGCGTAATCTCGATGCGGTCGAGCGAATTGAGCGGGATCTGGGACAGGTCGACGGCGCCGTCGTAGGCGTGCGTCAGGGGCCGTCCATCGACCGCGATGACGAGCGAGCGCGTATCAGGGAGGCCGCGCAGGCGCGCGACGGCGGCAGTGCCGCGGGAGCCCGCGCGCTCGATGTCGATGCCGACGGCGTGATCGAGCACGTCGCCCACCGAAAAGTAGTTGAGACGGGCGAAGTCATCGCGCGTGAGGACGGTGACGGAAGCGGGATAAGGTTTTGCGCCCGCCGGCGCGGCGAGGAGCGGAAGGAGAAGGGCGGCGAGACCGAACCCGGCGAGGGCCCGGGCTTTATTTCGGAACGGCAAGCGGTTTGACGGTGAGGATAGACGCCTTGCCGCCCGAGGAAGAGTTCTTGTTGTTCGGGTCGCGCACGCGCTTATCATCAACCACGAAAGCGTATTCGTAAGAACCCGGCGCGAGCGGAACGCTCATCTGCCAGACCTTCCCGGCCTTCTTCATCGGTTGGCGAACCCATTCGTTGAAGTCCCCGATGATCTCAACCTTCTTGGCGTTTGGGCGGGCGATCTTGAAAAGGATATTCCGGCGACCGGTCGTGGACTTCTTGGTGGCGTCGGGAGCGACGGCGGCCACGGGGCGCTCAGAAGCGGGCACGGGTGGCGCGACGGAGGACGGGTCTTTCGTATTCGAAGACGCGTCGGCGGGAGCTGGCGCTTCGACCGCCGGCATCGGCGGCACTTCTTCGGGCGGAACCTGGCGGAGCGGGACCGGCTGAGGTTCCGCTTCGCCTTCAGCGAGACGGTTCATCATGAGGTAGCTGGAACCGGCCGTCAGCAGGGCTGCCAGGACCATCACCGTCCCCCAGAATTTGCGGCTCATGACGGCGGGTTTCCGCTGGGCTCGGAGGCGCCGCCGGAACGAAGCTGGGAAAGTTCTTTCTCGAGGCTGGCCACGCGCTTGTTGAGGAGCTTGAGCTGCGAGAACGCGATTTCCATCTCGCTCTGCATCTCCGCCATACCGGGCGGCATGACGACGGTTTTTTCGGAAGCGGTGTCTGGCCGGCGGGCCGGGGGCGGCGTCGGGAACGAGGGCTGCGCTGGTTCCGGGGCGGACGTGCCGGAGGCCGGCATCGGTTCGAGCGCGGAGATCGGGCCCGTCGGCGCGGGTTCGGGCGTCAGCTCGAGCATCGGCTCGGGTTCCGGCTCTGCCGCTAGCGCAGCCGGGGCTTCAGCGGCGAAGTCCGGCATGGTGCCAGGCGCCATGATCGGCGAACTCATTTCGTGGCGCGGAATCGCGAACTCCTCGCGTTTCGGCGAGCGGAGATATTTCACGAAGGCCACGAGGAAAACGATGGGCGACACGACGAGAAGCGTCGCGGCCACGATGAGCAGCGGGTCGGAAAGAATTTTGTCGATTTGAATTGGTGGCATGTCGATTAGATCAGGGGAGCGGGTGATGGGAATCGAACC
>JBBRXR010000130.1:0-5489 GCA_038238485.1 Elusimicrobiota bacterium
GTCGCGTCGGTGGTTTCCACCCGCGCGCTCACGCCGACAATGGCGTTCGGCCTCTGTGCCCTCTTCGAGTTCCTGGGGGCCTCACTTCTGGGGTCTCGCATCGCCGGCACGCTGTCGAGGATGGTTCTGAACGGTGGCGCGCCCAACCCGACGGAAGTGGTTCATGTGCTGGCCGCCGCCGTGGGCGCCGCGCTGTTATGGGGAATCGTGAGCTGGTGGCGCGGATGGCCGATGTCCAACAGTCAGGCCCTGATCGGCTCGCTCACCGGCGCGGGTTGGGTGGCCTGGGGCGCGGACCGGATCATCGACGCCCGACTCATCACCGTTCTCATTGTCCTGGTCGCCACGCCGACTGTCGGCTTCCTGATCTCCGCCGTTCTCACCACGGGCCTCCGGCAACTCTCCTACTGGATGACGACCGCGTCGCGCCCAATTATTCAAGGTCTTCACGTTTTTGGATGTCTCCTGGTGTCGGCGGCGCATGGTTCGAACAATGGTCAGCTCATCGTCGGCATCCTCGCGCTCGCGGGCGCGGCCGCCCTCGGTAAAACGACGGAAGCTCCGCCGCTGCCGCTCTATCGCTTTCTCGTCGCGGGCGTCATCACGGCGGGCGTCCTGCTGGGGGGCCAACAGCTTTTCCGAAAACTTGCCATGAAGTTCTACCGGATACGCGACGTGCAGGGCCTCGGCGCGCAGGCGGCGGCGTCGCTGACGCTGGCCGGCTGCATCCTTGCCGGATTTCCCGCCTCGCCGACCCACCTGATTTCCGGCTCGATTGTCGGTGCGGGCGTGGCGAAAAGTGTCCGTTCGGTCCGATGGTCCGTGGTGGGGGAAATCGCTCTCTCCTGGATCATCACGATTCCGGCCAGCGCCGCGCTCGGCGCGTTCCTTGCGCTGCTGTGGAGGGCCCGCTGATGGCGCTTTTTGGTTACTTCAGAAAGAAGCCCGACTTCTACGCTCTCCTCTCAGCCCAGGCGGAAAAGACCGAGGAGGGTCTCTACGCGCTCGTGAACTACATGAAGGATCCTGAGTTTGTGAACGGACAGAAGGTGCTTCGCCTGGAGGAAGAGGCGGACGACATCCGCGCTCAGCTGGCCACCGAGCTCGACGAATCCCTCGTCACGCCAATCGATCGGGAAGACATCAACGCGCTGTCTCATTCCGTCGACGACATCGTGGACTACGCCAAGACGACCGTCGAGGAAATGATGGCGTTCCAGATTTTGCCCAACGATCATACGCTGCGCATGGCCGAAGGTCTCGCCTCCGCAGCGTCGGCGATCACCGAGGCGATCCGCGCGCTGCGAGGGGATTTCAAGAAGGCGCGCGAGCGGGTTATTTTCGCGAAAAAGCGGGAGAACCTTCTCGAGCACCTCTACCGCGAGGCGCTCGTCGACCTTTTCAAAGGCGACAACGTCGTCACGATGCTCAAGCTGCGCGAAATATACCGTCATCTTTCCAATGCCGCCGACCGGTGCGATGAGGCCGCCAATGTCATCAGCGGCGTCATCGTGAAGTCCACCTAAACAAAAAGCCCCGTACCCGCCGGGTACGAGGCTTCCCTCTCAAGAAATTTTTTCGTTCTACGCGAAGATCATTTTTCGGATCGGCGCCCAGAGGACGATCGCGAAAAGAAGAAATGGCATGAACACGATGATCAATGCCACGCGGGGGATCGTCCTCAGTATTGCCATGTGCGCTCCTCCAAACCCGATTGTTCGATTCAGCGGATCATTGCATGCAACGCAGCTGCCGTTCTCGATTCCTGTCTGCGTGCGCGCCCGCTCTTCCGAGATCGAATTGTGCACGGTAATCCGGTAATTCGCCATGTAACTTTCGGCAATCGATTTCCGTCGGCCGGGCGGGGCTCGCGACGGAGGAATCGAGCGGTTTTGGCCAGATCGTTACAGAGCTGTTACAGGAAGTTTACCGCGTGTTAAGGCGTTCTTAATCGCGGGACTGGTATTAATGAAGCGGAGGACGATTTTGACCCCAAATTTCCACACCAAAGCCGGTTCCGCAATGAGGCGAACCGCGGCCCTCGCCGTGGCCGTCGTGTTTCTCGCCGACTCGTTCCTGATCCCGCTCGCACAGGCCGAACAGGCTTCCCAGTTGTGGCAGCAGCGCCGCCAGGCTGCCTCCTCCGCCGCCACCGGTGACCAGTACGCGTCGCTCCCCGCGGTACTCAACGCCCCGCTGCCCGCGCCCTCCGCGCTCCGATTTTCCTCCACCCGCGTCCCTGCGGCGTCCTCGCCTGACGTGTTCCGCCTCATCGCCGCGTTGCCCGCGACCGCCGGAGATGTTCGCGCCGTCAACCGGCGTGACGGCGCCCATGCCACGGTCGTCCACATCCAGGACATCCACGCCAACGACGAAGCACAGGAAAACATCCGCGTCGCGCTCGCGTCGCTTGTCGACAAGGCGCACGTCCCGCTCGTTGCCGTCGAAGGCGCGTTTGAGCCGATCGATCTTTCGCGCCTTCGCGCCTATCCGAAGAAGGCCACCATTCGTCGCGTGGCGGACTATCTGCTGGCCCAGCACCTGATTTCCGGCGCTGTCCGCGCCGGGCTCGATTCCGAATCGTCCGCCCGGTTCGTCGGTATCGATAACGCGGGCCTGCATGAGGAGAACCGTCGCGCCTATGTCGAAGCCGCGCCGTCGGCCGATGCCGTGAAGGTCGACATCGAGCGCGCCCGACGTCGCGTCGCGGCTGAGAAGGCGAAACTGTTTTCCGCCGACCTCGCCCGCTTTGACGCCACGGTGGAGGCCTACCGGGCCGGCCAGACGGCGATCACGGATTACGTTCCGCAGCTTTTCCGGTTCACCGAAGACATCTCGCCGCGCCTCCATACCTTCATGGCGGCTGCCGAGATCGAGGCCCGCATGGATTTTGCCCGCGTCGAAGCCGACCGCAGCCGCGTTCTCGCGCACCTCGTTTCCGTCCTGTCCGCTGATCAACTCGCCGACCTTCTTCGCAAAGGCACCGCGTATCGGGCGGGGGGCATGCGCCACGCCGAGTTCTACGGCTATCTCAACACGCTCTGCTGCGGCAAGGGCATGGACTTGAAGATGTATCCGGCCATGGACGATTACATTCATTACGTTCTTCTGTCGGACTCCGTCGACGCGACGCGCCTGCTTCAGGACGTCGACAGCGCCGAGCGCGCGGTGTACGCGAAACTCGCCACCGATCCCGCGCAGCGCGCGCTCCTCGACGCGTCGGAGCGCCTCCACCTCGCCGGGAAGCTCCTCACTTTTTCTTTGACCAATGACGACTGGCGGCGCTTCCAGCAGTTGAGCGGCGTCCAGCTTGCCGAAGTGTCGGCCGCCGCGCTCGAAAAATTTGAAGGCTTCTACCGCGCCGCCGACAAGCGAGACGAGACCATGGCGGATCGCTTCGCCGAGGAACTCGAACGCAGCAAGGCGTCGACCGCGGTGCTCGTGACGGGCGGCTTCCACTCGCGGGGCATCGAAGAGCGCCTCGCCAGACGAGGCATTCAGGTTGTGACGTTCGTTCCGTCGCTCACCAAGGTGGACGATGCGGGTGGTTCCTATCTCAGCGTCTTCGCGCGCGAGCACACGTCGCTCGACCGCCTCTTCGAAGGCCCGAAGCTTTTCCTGTCGCCCAATCCCGCGCAGTTCAACACCGCGCCCGTCCTCACGGCCGCCATCGACCACATCGATGGCCCTCAGCGCGTGGTCACCACGCTGGCGCCGGGAACACCGCTCACCGTTGAGCTCGTGAACGCCGACGACGGCGTCACCACACTGGACGTGACGAACAACGCCAATGGCTCGACTGGCCGTGTCACGGTCCGTTACGACGAGGACGCGATCGAGAATGTCACGGAGGTTGAGAGCGCTCGCGGCCGCCTGGTGTCTTCCGTCCGTGAACGCTTCCGCCTGTCGGCCACCACTCGCTTCCGGATTTTCTCCCTTTTGTCGGTTCCTATTAATATAGGGCTGGGTGCGCTCGAGTTCGTCCGGGCGCCGCGTTTCATCCGTCGCGCCATCCTTACCGCTTTTGCCGGTCTTTTTCTTTTCAACGCCACGTCGCAGACGCTCGCGCAGACTTCGCTTCCGCCGTCGAACCCCGCCGCGGCCGCTCGTCGGGCGCAACCGCCCGGTCTTCCGCCCATCTTGGCGCAAGGCGCGCCCGCGAAAGCGCCTGTCGCCAAGGTGGCGACCAAGGCCAATCCCCAGGTCGCCAATGCCCGGCAGCGCCGCGAGGCGCTTCGGGTTCTTCGGCAGGATCTGGCGGCGGCGCGTACAGACGATGCCAGAAAGATTGCTGACGCCAACTCCGCCGTGGGAAAGATCAAGAAGGCGCTCAAGCGACTGACGCGAAACGTGAACGAGCGAAAGGAAGCGCTCCGCACGGCTCAGTCAACCCTCGACGACCTGGAGAAGCAGCTCGCCGAAACGCGCAAACGCCTCAATGAACGTGTTTATAAGACGCCGCCGATCCTGGAGCTTCACGCGGCCGCGCAGGCGCTCGCGAAAACCGACTGGGGAAAACTGGCCGACGACGTCGCCGACATGCGCGCGACCGCGCAAGCCTCAAAAGCGCTTGGCACAGGGGCCGGTGAAGCGATCACGGCCCGCTTTGACCAGGCCGAGAACGCGCTTCGGGCACTGGCGACGGCGGCCGAAGATTTGAAGGCCCTTGATGCCCGGGGTGGCGCCGCGATGACGCCGGAAGAATCCGCAGCCACCGCGACGCGCCTGTCCGAAATTTCCGAGATCATCGACGCTGCGGCCGACGTGCCCACTCTTATCGGGGAAGCGCAGGCCGCGCTTGGCCTGAACGCCGTACCCGTGGACTTGTCAGCTCCGGCGTCGCGCGTCTCCGCCGCGACCAACCCCGACGCGCTGAAGGCCGCTTCCGGCCCCCTCGGCGTCTTGTCGGCGGCAATGGTTAATCTCGACAGCCTCCGCTCCGAATCCGCTGAGCTTGCCCGGCATGCGCGTGGCCTCGAAATTCAAATCGACCGCGTTCAGGGCCGCGTGTCCAGCCTCCAGTCGGCGCGCTATTACAATCTCGAGACCAAGAAGCTCGCGCAACAGATCGACGCGATGGTCAACCCGCACACATTCGTTCAACTGGCAACGGAAGCGCAGGCGCGCCTGGAGGCGCTCCCTACCAATCAGGATGTGACTCCCAACGCCCCGGATCCGACGCCCACCTGGCGCGCCAACCTGTCGCTCATCTGGACGGCACTGGAAAATTTGAAGATCGCGCAGGCGCAGCTTGGTGACGACACGTTAACCCCCGAAGAGCATGTGAAAGCGTTGAACGCCGCCGTCCGGAGCATTTATGAAATACGCCGTGCGCAGGCGGCATTCAACCCGACGACCAATCCGAACTACGGCGACGAAGTTGGAAACCTGCCGAAAAGTGTGAATGCGCTTCGCCGTCATCCGGCGGCATTGAGCAGCTTCGAGGCTTTCCGCGCCGCTTCGGCCGCGAATGGAAAGTTGTCAGAGGA
>JBBRXR010000131.1:0-5485 GCA_038238485.1 Elusimicrobiota bacterium
AGGTGATCGCCCACGACCCGATGGCCGATCCGGAATGGTGCCGCCTTTCGGGCATCAAGCTGGTGCCTGTTGAAGAAATTATCACGGACGCCGATTTTATTTCGACCCACGTGCCGTTGACCGACGCCACGAAGAACATGATCAATGCCGAAACCATCGCCAAGATGAAGAAAGGCGTGCGCATCATCAATTGCGCGCGCGGCGGTGTGATCGATGAGAAGGCCCTGCTCGACGCCTTGAACTCCGGCCATGTGAAGGGCGCCGCTCTCGACGTTTTTGAGAGCGAGCCTCCGACGTTCTGGGACATCATCAAGCACCCCAACGTGATCGCCACGCCGCATCTCGGCGCGTCCACGGAAGAAGCCCAAGTGAAGGTGGCCGTCCAGCTCGCCGAAGCCGTGGTGGAATATTTCGAGAAGGGCGTTCCGCGCAACGCGCTCAACCTCCCCGCCGGCCTCACGCCGGAAATGAAGCCCTACATGATTCTCGCCAACCGGCTCGGCCGCTTCTCGGCCCAGATCGTCGACGGCCCGATCAAGAAGGTCACGATTCACGGCGCCGGTACGGTCAGCCGCCACAACCTGGCGCCCATCGCGGCCGAAGCGATGGCGGGCATCCTGTCCTCGCGCACCTCGGGCATCACCGCGGTCAACGCGCTTACGAAGGCCAAGGACTTCAATATCGAAGTGAAGGAAGTCGCCGATCCGGACGCGAAGGAATTCACGTCGCTTCTCACGATTGAGCTCGAGACCGCGCGCTCGCGTCGCCGCATCGCCGGCACGATCTTCCAGTCCGACGTGCCGCATCTTGTCTCGATCGACGATCTCATGCTCGACATCGTGCCGGAAGGCTACATGCTCGTTCTCACCAACGTCGACCGCCCCGGCGTCGTCGGCTTCGTGGGCACGATCCTCGGCGCGGCGAACATCAACATCGCCGGTTACGAAGTCGGCCGCAAGGCCGCCGGCGGCGAAGCCGTTAGCATCCTGACCGTGGATGAAGTGGTTCCCGAAAAGGTGCTCGAGGCCATCCGCACGAATACCGCCATCCTCGACGCGCGGCTGGTCAAAATCTAAAGGTTTTGGATACCGTCCTCGACGTTAAAAACCTGACGAAGCGCTACGTGCGCTCCCATCTGGGGCGCACGACGGTTTCGCGCGGTGTCGACGAGGTGACGTTCTCCGTTCGCCAGGGTGAAGTTTTCGGTCTTCTCGGTCTCAATGGTTCCGGCAAGACGACGACGCTCAAGCTCATCCTGGGCCTGCTTTTTCCAACGTCGGGCGACGTCACGATCTTCGGCTCCCCCGCCGGCAGCGTCGACGTCCGCCGCCGCATCGGTTATCTCCCTGAAGTGCCTTACTTCTACCGGAACCTCACACCCGTCGAGGTGCTTCGCCTTTACGGGACGCTTTCCCAGATGGATTCCGCGCTCATCACCTCGCGCACGGCCGAGGTTCTCAAACTGGTCAAAATGGACCACGCGGCCCAGAAGCCGATGCGGGAATTCTCGAAGGGCATGCTTCAGCGGATCGGTCTGGCGCAGGCGCTGCTCCATGATCCGGATTTCCTCGTTCTCGACGAACCCGTCACCGGTCTCGATCCGCTGGGCATCCGGCAGTCGCGCGAGCTCGTCACCGAGCTCAACAAAAGGGGAAAGACCATCCTGTTTTCATCCCACAGCATCTCCGAACTCGAGCGCCTGGCGCACCGCGTCGCGATCATTTCCGAGGGGAAACTCGTCAGGCTCATTGAAGAGGCCGATTGGCGGGACCGCCCCGGCCGCCTCGAAGAAATTTTTATCGAGACGCTTCAAAAAACCGGAGCGGCGCTGTGAGCCGGCTCCGCTCCATTCTCGCCATCGCGCGCACGACCGTGATCGAGCAGATCCGCAACCGACTTTATCTCGTCATTCTTTTCTTTGGCGGGCTGGTGCTCGTGGCGGCGGCGCTGCTCGGCGCGCTCGCGCCGGGCCATCGCACGCGCGTCATTTTCGATCTGGGCCTCGTAACGCTCGAGCTCTTTGGCCTTGCCACGGCCATCTTCGGCGCGGTGAGCCTCGTGCTTCAGGAAACGGAATCGAAAACGATTTATCTCATCCTGACGCGCCCGGTCGGCCGCTCGACTTATATCCTCGGACGGTTCCTCGGCCTCGTCGTGGCGGTCGCCTGCACCATGGCCGCGATGGCGCTCTTCCACGTGGCCGTGCTGATGTGGGATATGGAATATTTCCGCGAGTTCACGGCCGGTTGGTCGTTCGCGCGGATTTATCCGATGCTTCTGCTGATGTCCATGGGCAAGATGCTCATCACCGCGGCCATCGCGCTGTTCTTTTCGCTTTTCGCGACATCGCAGGTGTCGGCCCTGGTGTTCACGAGCTCGTTCTGGATCGCGGGTCATTTCGGGCCAGAGATGAAATTCCTGATCGACCGGGGGACCGCCGCGGGGCCGTCGAAGGCGCTCATCAAGTCGGTGGCGGCCCTCCTGCCGAACTTCCAGTACTTTAATTTTCGCGACATGTTCCAGCTCCCGGGATTCTCCGGCTGGAGCTTCACGGGCACCGCCGCCGTCTACTGCCTCGGCTACACCGGCTTCTTCCTCGTCCTCAGCACCCTCTGGTTCTCCCGCAAGGAATTCTGATGCGCGGGTCGTCCCGCTCCTCCTCCACCCGCTCCGCCGTCGCGCTGCTGGCGGTCTGCGCCCTGTTGATCGGTTGGGCCGATGAGCGACTGTCGAAGGCAATGACCTGGCGCTTCCCGGCCGTCAACGAACTGGTCGTCACCGAAAACTATCTGACCGACGTGGGCTGCCTGCTGATCGGCGCGCACCGCCTCGCGGCCGACGTCGCGTACGTCCAGTTCCTGCAATATTACGGGTTGAGCGAGCACGTCGCGGAAGATGAGGCGGCCGAAAAGGCCGAAGTCGGACCGCACGTCGACGGACCGCCTCCGGGCATGAGCCCCGACGAATACATCAAGATCCTTCGCACGCACGACAAATCGAGCGGCATCTACCCGCGCATGCTTGAGCTCTCGACGCGTATCCTGCGTCTCGATCCGTTCTTCAACGGCGTCATACTCGAGGCCGCGGGCGCCCTGGCGTTCAACCAGAAGCGAATCGACGAGTCGCTCGGCCTCCTGCGCGAGGCCATTGTGCGCGACCCGTCGTATTTCCGCTACCACCTCTACGTCAGCTCGATCCTCTACAAGCAGAAAGGCAACGACACAGGCATGATCGATCTGCTTCTCGAAGCCATCAAATATCCGGATTGTCCCCCAATGTTCGAAATGATTCTGGGCAACCTGCTCAAGAAGGTCGGCCGGCCGCTCGACGCGGCACATGTTTTTCTTCACACGTATCAGACGGCCCACAAGGACTACGAGAAATCGGACGCCCTTCGACGCCTCAAGCTCGTTTGCGCGCAGAACCCCGCGGTGGCGCGTCAGATCGGGGCGGAATTGCCGGCGAATTGAGGCTGGGGAGCGCGGCGGGGGGTTGTGCTATACTGCGCGCGTTGTTGGGCCCACCTGGTATCGGAGCCTTCGACGGTCCGATCCGTTCATGTCCGTCTTAAGCGTGGGATGTTCTTTGCGTGCCCGTAGCTCAGCTGGTAGAGCATTCGACTTTTAATCGAAGGGTCGTGGGTCCGAATCCCACCGGGCACACACTTTTTCTTCTATTTTGCCCCCATAGTCTAGCGGCTAGGACGCTGCCCTTTCAAGGCGGAAGCTGGAGTTCGATTCTCCATGGGGGCAAATTTTTTCCGCCTTCCTTAGTTCGACCGGAACCACGCCTCCACCGGATAGTGATCGCTCACCTGGACCTTTCTTCCCCTGTCGGCGCCGTCGACGTTCGCGATCGGGACGCGCTCCGCTCGGATGAACGCGCGTTTCGCGCCCGGCGTCAAAATAAAATGGTCGTAATTGTTGGCCGGGCGTTTGTTCGAGCGCGACGTCGGCTCGTCGATCACGACCGTCAACGCCGTCGGCCCCACGAAGCCGCCGTGTTCGCGAATGATCGAATTGATCGTCGGCCAGCCCGTCTTTCCCGCCTTCACGCTCCGCTTCTTCCCCGCTTCCGACGGTAAATTGAAATCGCCCGCCACGATCACGTCCGGATCGTTCTTCGGATTTTTCAGGTACGTTTCCAGCCAGTCGAGAACGCTCCACAGCTCGCGCTTCGACTCCATCGCGTTGCCGGCGTGGAACGTCAGATGGAGCGAGACGAGCGTGAAGTCAAACGCGCCGACCTTTAGATGCGCGACACGGAAGGGATGCAGGGCCAGCGACGTATCGGGCGCGCCGCTCTCAGCGAAAAGGAAGCCGTCCGACGTCATGGTCGCCCGGCCTACTCGGAAAAGGATGCCGTTGTCCTGGCTGTCGACGGTGTCCTCGAACGACACTTCCCATCCCGGTTTGATGGGCGGAAGGAGTTTCTGGAAAATGTTGATGCCGGTGACGTTCGCGACTTCCTGGTAAGTCATCACGTACACGTCGGGATGAATGACGGCGCCGTAGGCCTGACGGCACGCGGCCTGGCGTGCTTCGGACACGTTCCCGAAGGTCTGAAGATTCCAGGACAAGATGGCGAACGACGGCGCGGGCACGCGCCGACCGGCGTGCAGAAGGGGCGCGGCCAGATAGACGATCAGGACGGCGATCAACGACGCGGAGGGGAACCGGCGTTTCATCGGCCACCAGTTTACGAATGTTTTCCAATTCCCTGATACGGGCGCGCTCACTCCCGATGTGTCGTTTGATGGAATCGCGACGCGCGCCCCCGATATTCTGGCAGAATGACGCCGTGGGCAAGCCCTTGCGGATGGCGATCCTTTTCCTGGCCACGGTGGCGCTGATCAGCGCGATGTGGGGCGGTCTCTATCGCATCGGCTGGTATGTGAACCCGCTCGCGGGGGAACTGCCGGGCATTCACGGCCCGCTGGTGGTCTGCGGATTCCTTGGCGCGCTCTTCGCGCTTGACCGGTCGCTCGTCCTGAAGAAAGCCTGGGGCGACGTCATTCCGCTGATTATTCTCGCTGGCACCTTCCTCCTCTTTTTCAAACCCGTTTCTCAGGTTTGCCCCGCGATCATCTTCGTGGGAAGCGTGGGCTTCACCTTCATGTGCTTCGAAGTGAACCTTCGTCAGCCGAATCTCTATAACCGGATGATCCTGATCGGAAGCCTGCTATGGCTGTCGGGCATCGGCATGTGGTTCCTGCGGTGGCCGGTTTACAACGTCTATCTCTGGTGGGTGGGGTTCGTGCTGTTCACCATGGTGGGCCAGCGCCTCGAACTGGCCCGGCGCGTCCGGCTCGTTGAACCGCCCTTTCCCCTTCTCTCGGTGGCCATTACCATCGTCTTTTTGGGAATGATCGTCCTCGCCATCGGACATCTACGCGGTTCGGATGCATTGATGGACATCGAGGGCGAAGCGATCAAGGACCCCCGCACGAACAGGGGCATGCGGATTGCCGGCGCGGGCATCGCGG
>JBBRXR010000132.1:0-5474 GCA_038238485.1 Elusimicrobiota bacterium
AAAGAGGCCGCGTACCAGCGTCCGGGGCAGGTTGTTGCTACCGAGGACCAGGCTCAGCATCGCGACGGTGACCGCGGGGCCGAAGAAGCCGATCATCATGAACTCGCGGATGCTGTTGATGATGAGCGGCATGGGATGCGGGCCGAGGAGAATCTGCAGCGGGCGCGACGCGAGGTAGGCGCCCAGCAGGAGAAAGCCCCAGTAGGCGCCGACATAAGTGAGGCGGCCCGTGACGAGCGTGCGCATCGGGCCGATGTGCTTAACGTAGCGCGCGAGCAGGAAATAAATGGCGCCGGCCAGGACCGGAACGCCGACGTTGAAAAAGATGTGGAAGAACTCGGACACGGTACCCTCTATGCGTTCAGTTTCTTGATGATGTCGATCAGCTCGCCGACGTCATTGAGCTCAAAATCAGCGCCGGCATCCTTGGTGTTGAAATCGTCTCCATAGCGCGCGAACGCGGTCTTCATGCCGACGGCCTTGGCTCCCACCATATCGCGCTCGGCCCAGTCGCCCACCATGATGGCCTCTTCGGGCTTCACTTCAAGTCGGCTCAGGGCCAGGGAGAACGGAGCGGGGTCAGGCTTCTTCTTCCCCGTATCGTCAGTGGTGACGACCGTGTCGAAGTAGGCGTCCAGGCCGAGTGAATTGAGCCGCATCCACACGGACATCTTCGGCGCGTCCGATACGAGCGCCAGCTTCAAACCCATACGGATCAGGCTCACGATCGTGATCCGCACGTGCGGGTATAGCACGAGATGGCCTTCCTTGGCTCGCCGGTAGCCCAGCACGCCGGCGGCCAGGATTCTGAAAGGGATTTTCTCTCCGTATTCTTCGGCGAGGAGTTTGTCGAATACGCGCTGGTCTTCGATGCCTTCGCGGTCATACATGCTCATGACGCGCTTGATGGCCTCTTCCTTCGACCCGCGCAGCCCGGCGTCGATCATCCCTTCCACGGCGCCCTCCACCGCGGCGCGTTTGACACGCATGAAGTCGACCAGCGTGTTGTCGAGATCGAAAACGACGGCTTTGATCATGCCAGGTACTTCCCGACAATAGCGGCGAGGCGCTTCTTCGCGGCCGGTTTGATGGCCGCGGGGCTGGTGAAAATGGCGCCCGACAGCGCGGACGCGCAGTCGTTCGGGAGGCGCTTGAGTCGCGGCAGAACGCGGGCGACCACTTTCTTCGCGAGCGCCGCATTCGCCATCAGGTTGCCGACCACCATTTCCACGTTCACTTCTTCCCCTTCCTTCCACCCATCGTAGTCAGTCACCATCGCGAGGAGCGCGTAACTCATTTCCGCCTCGCGGGCCAATTTCGCCTCGGGGATCGCCGTCATGCCGACGACGCCGCAACCAATCGAGCGATGAAGGATCGATTCGGCTTTCGTCGAGAAGGCCGGCCCTTCCATGCACAGATAGGTCTCGTCGCGGTGGACGGTGGCGCCGGCTTCCTTGGCGGCCTCGTAAAGCGCGTCGCTGAGGAGCCGGGAAAAGGGTTGGGCGAACGCGACGTGAGCGACAATTCCGTCACCAAAGAACGACGACGGGCGGCCCCGCGTGCGATCGATGATCTGGCTGGGAATCACGAACTCGCGAGGATGAAGTTCTTCCTTGAGAGATCCGCAGGCCGATAAAGCGATCACATATTCAACGCCCAGCATCTTGAGCGCGTAAAAATTGGCCCGCTGGGGAATCTCGGATGGCAGGAACCGATGGCCCTTACCGTGACGCGGCAGGAAAGCGCAGGAAACGCCGTGCAATTCGCCAATGGTGATGGGATCGGATGGCTTGCCGAAAGGAGTCTTCGGATGGAACGTGCGGAGCACCTTCATTCCTTCGATTTCGTACACGCCGCTGCCGCCGATGACGGCGACGCGCACGGGAGCCTTCGAGTGAGCGGCTGGCATTTGCGTGATGTTAGCAGTTCTTCCGGCGGGGGACGGCGGGAGCGGGGACGGTGTTAGGCGGCGATCTGGGCGCGGCGGCGGGGAATCAGGAACGAGAAAGTGGCGCCCTTGCCCTTCTCCGAGAAGACCCGGAGCTGGCCGCCGTGCATCACCACCACGCCGCGGGCGATGGCCAGCCCGAGACCGGTGCCGCCGGCGGTGCGCCGGTTGGACGTGTCGGCCTGGTAGAAAATGTCGAACACCTTCTCCTGCTCCTCGGGCGTGAGGCCGGTGCCGGTGTCGCGCACGGAAATCTCAATAAAATCGCCCTTTTCCTCCGCCATCACGTCGATCTCGCCGCCCCGGTCCGTGAACTTGATGGCGTTGGAGATGAGGTTTTCGACGACCTGGCGCAAGCGGGACGTGTCGCCCCACACGGCGGGCAACATGATGTTGGCCTGCAGACGGAACTGAAGCGATTTGCCGAGGGCGGCTGGCCTGGCCTGCTCCATCGCCTCGCGCAGGATCTCGTACATCGAGCACTCTGCCATCTCGAGCTGCAGCCGGCCGGACTCGATGCGTGATACGTCGAGAAGATCGGAAATGAGCGCGTTCAGGCGAATGGCCGAACCCTTCGCGATGCCGAGAAATTTCTTCTGCTGTTCGCCGAGCGGACCCGCTTCTTCATCAAGAACGACGCTGAGGAACCCGCTGAGCGAAGTGAGCGGCGTGCGCAACTCATGGCTGACCACAGAGAGAAATTCGTCTTTGGCCTTATTGGCATTGGTGAGTTCGAGCACGCGCTTTTGGAGCTCCGCGTAGAGCGTCTTCAGCTCCTTCACGCGCTCGATCAATCGGTGGTTGGTCTGTCCCAGCTCGCGCGTGGCGGCGTCCACTTCGGCCTTCAGGCGCTTTTCGCGGCCTTCCGTGGCCACCTGATCCTTTCCATGATGAAGAGCGATGGCCATCAACTGCGCGAGCGACTCGAGGGGCTGAACGAAACCGCGATCGCGCGCTTCCTTGCGATTGGCGGCGAGTGAAAACATGGCGTGAACCTGGCCATGCGACTTGATCGGCACATGCAGGAATCCTTCAAAATCGATCTTGAGTTCGGAGGTGACGCTAACGTCGCACGGATCGAACTCGGGAGAGCCGCTCACCAGCGCGCGCCCCAGGGCGGCCCGGCGTTCCGGGCCCGAATAAAACATCTCCACCATGCCGCGCTCGGTGATCTTGGCGAGACCGGGACCGGTGTTTTTCCACACGCAGGCCGGGCGCTCGCCCAGGTAGGCGCGCAGGAGATCGAGGGTACCGGAACAGATGGACGTCTCGTCGGAGCCGTGAAGCTCCCAGGATTGAACGAAGGCCAGGAGCACTTCCGCCGTCGCCACGCCTTTCAAACGTTTCCCCAGCATGTTGATCATGGCCTACCTCGATCGAACGAGAGCGATATCAAGCGCCAGATTCAGGTACCGGTAATCCTTATTAATTTCGCCCCAGTTGACGAGCTGGAGCGAGACGCCCTGAACATCAAGCGTCACGGTGAGAAGGTCGTAGAAATCCTGCTCGGGAATGAACGTGTCCGGCGGCGGGCCGATGACGATCGCCACCGGCACCTTGTTGGCCTTACAGACATTGACGAAATTCGTGTAGTTGATCTTTCCTTTGAACGCATAGGACTCGTTGTGGACGCGCTTCAAGCGGAACTTCAGCTTATGCTTCTTGATGACTTCCTGAAATTTGCGATGAACGGTCTCGAGCGCTTCGTTTCCGCCCTCCGGGAAGAAGAATACGGCACCCACTTCCTTGTGACCGGAGGGCATGTCTTCCTCCTCGGCGGCGAGGACGACCTCCGGAATGTCGATGACGGGTACAGGCGCGACAATGGGCTCCGGCGCTGACGGCGGCAGGGCCGCCGGCCAGGAAGTCGAGGCTCGAGCCGGAGGCGCGTCCTTGTCAGGCGGGGGCGGCGGGGAGTCGAAACCGTCCTTCGGAGCGGGCACGCCCGGCGCCGCCAGGACACCCATGTCCATGGCGGACAAAAGCTGGTCGAACGTGTCGCTGGATGGCGCCGGCGCGGTCTCTCGCGGCGGCACGTTCTGCTGGCCCCCGCCGAACGACGGCAGCCCCGGCTTCTTCTCCGAGCCGAACTTGCCGTTTCCGTTGGTGTGGCCGTTTCCGTTATTGAAACCGTTTCCGTTGGAATGTCCGTTTCCGTTCGTGTTACCGTTGCCGTTCGTGCTGCCGTTGCCATTGCTGGCGCCGTTTCCGTTCAGGAACGTGCTGACTTCGGGCGCCACGCCGGGGGCGGCGGTCGGCGGCGGGGCGGGAGATTCGTTCGGAGGAAGAAACGGCGCCGTCGGTTCGGCCGGGCCGCTTTCCGTGGGCACCAGTTCCTTGAGCACCGCCTTCACGAGATCCATCGAGATTTCCTGATGCGAGAGCGTCACGTAGGCGTGCATGCGCTTCAGGAAGCCTTCCAGTTCTCGGACGTTGGACTTGAGCGACTGCGCCACGAGCGCGAGCATCTCGTCGGGAATACCGAGTCCCTGCGCGGTCTGCTTCTTGCGAAGGATTTCGAGGCGCGTGGGCTCGTCAGGGACCTTGATGTCCGTGGCCAGTCCCCATTCGAGGCGGCTCTTGATGCCCGTGCTGAGGTTGACGAGCTGATTCGGCGGGCGATCGGCGGCAAGAATCGCCTGACGACCTTCCTGGTGCATGTTGTTAAAGATGTGGAAGAGTTCTTCCTGCGCGATCTTCGATTCGGTGAGGTACTGAACATCGTCAACGATCAAAAGGTCGAGTTGGCTGTAGGTGCGGCGGATCTCCACGACGCGGTCTTCGGAAATCGCGGTCACCATTTCGTTGGTGAAGCGTTCGGCGGAAATGTACTTCACCTTGAAAGTTGGATTCGTCTGGAGCATTTCGTTCGCCACCGCCTGCATGAGGTGCGTCTTGCCCACGCCGGTGGGACCGAAGATGAAAAGCGGGTTGTACTGTTCGCCCGGCGCCTTCAGAACTTCCCTGCACGCCGCCACGGCGACGTGGTTGTTCGGTCCGATCACGAGCTGATCGAACGAGTAGGCGGGCTTGAGCCCGGTCGATGCGTCGACGCGCGCCATCAGCGCGCCCTCCGGAGCTCGACGAGAATGTCGGCGTAGAGGGTGGGGAAATTGATTTGCTCGAGGAAGACGAGGCGCGTTTTCGGGCCGCCCTTCGTGGCGACCTCCGCCAATCCGCGGAAAAGGTTTCCGCTCGCACGGAACGCGAGGACGAACATCACGTCGGCTCCGGAAAGCGAGGCGGATTTTCCCCAGGCCGGAGGCTCGATCTTGTCGGGCGCCCAAGCGCTGACGAAAACGGCCTGAATGGTCATCGGCAGCCGAAGCTTTTCAGCCGCCTCTCGAAGCTTGGTCACGAACGTCTGCCCGGACTTCTCCTGGCCCTCGGGATAGATGCACGCCACCTGGATCAGGTCGCGCGGCTTCATCTCAGTTCCGTCCAGCTCGAGGTGCGTTGACGCTGCCGGCAACGGATCCTTGGTTTCTTTCGTTCCGGGAATCGGGAGCTCGAACTCGAAGTCGGC
>JBBRXR010000133.1:0-5437 GCA_038238485.1 Elusimicrobiota bacterium
CGGCACGATCGTGGAGGCCGTCATCGATGTGCTTCGCGGCGGCCAGAAGGAAACCGATTTCCGCGTTCGCGAAAACTTCACCTTCGGCCCCGAGCGCGCTGGCTACCGCGACTTCGGCGGCCGCGATCCGACGGCGCAGGACATGGCGGACGGACTGTGGTTCTCGAGCGTGAACGGCGAAATCAAGATTTCGGACAAGTTAATGAAAGCGGTGCAGGAGCGCGTCAGCGGGCGCGATGTCTATTCGGGCGAGATCCGTGAAGTGTTCCGTGCCCTGACCTCGGTTTCCGACGCCGATTCCTTCGGCTTCTCGCGCGGTCCCGAGGGTCAGCAAGAAGAAGTGGCTCGCCCGACCCACAAGCGCGGCGGAAAATTCCAGCACGGCCAGATCGATTCCAGCGTGACCTTCAACGTCGCCGCGGTGAAGTTTGAACGCCTGAGCCGCGAATTCAGCAAGGAAAGCACCACCGACATTCCCGAGACGGACATCAAGCTTTCCGACGCCGGTTCCATGGCGACGTTCGTCCAGGTGCTCCAGCGCGACATCACGATTTTCGGCGCCACCGGCACCCCGGCCGCCATCAAGGAGCTTTCGAAGCGGCTCATGGGCCGCGTGGTCGTCGATATTGAGCCGTCCACATTCTCCAGCTTCAACACGACGACGGTCACGTCCGTGGCGCAGTCGTACCGCGAGCGCGCCAAACAGGGTGAGCCGCGCCGATTGGACATCATGGAATCGCGCGGTGGTCTCACTGAAGGCGTCGCCGGAGAAGCGATCTCCCGTTCTCTTTCGGAAGGCGCTGGTATTCTCGTCGGTTCGCCGCGAGAGGCGGTCCTGCGCACGGCGCTCTCTGGATACCTGCGCTCCAACGGCGGCGCGGACATCGCGGTCGAGATTTCGGGCCGCAACACCATGGGCATTCGTCAGCTCATCGATTTCGCCCGCACGCGCTCGGCGGAGACGGGCAACACGCGCCTGGCCGACGCGCTTCGTCGCGTTGAGGTCATCGACGGTCAGGGCAATGCGGAACCCGTGGTCAAACGTCTCGCCCCGGAAAATCTCGTCGTGTTCGCCACCGAAGCCGGCCTTCGCGCGTTGAGCTACGACGCCGGCAACGGGCTGCAGGCGGACCTCCTTCTCGCCGGAACCGAAGGCTTCACCACGGAAAGCTATCTGCAGGCGTTCGCCCGCGTCGACCGCGGCACCGCGCATGGCGCACGCCGCCTGCTCGTGGTGGACCGCCAGCTCGTTGAGAACCGCATCGAGACCGCCAAGAACGTCGACGAGCATCTGCGCAACGGCGGCCGAACTGAAGGCGTGTTCAGCGGCGAAGCCGCGATGTCTCGCCTTCTGGGGAGGGACGTCAAATCGCTGACGGCTCAGGAAGCGGTGGAACTCAGTTCCGCCTTCACGTCCCGCGAAAATCAGGCGGCGTCGGCGTTGTTCGCCATCAATGAACAGATTTCCTCGAAGCTCCTCAAGGAGCCCATTCAGCGCATGCTCTCGGAGGCGAAGTCGCCCGTTGAGCGCAAGGCGCTCATGGACATCTATCTCGATGTCCTCGGCAACAGCGACAAGACGGACCTCAAGCAGGGCGCGGAGTATCGCGATCCGCGCGAGATCGCCGTCGACGCGTTCGTGAACGGCGCCAGCGAGGCGCGTAAATTCATGGTGCGCATCGCCAACCATGAGTCGATCGGCGCCGAACACCGCCTCGAGGCCGTGGCCCGCATCGCCGACATGACCGACGCCATCGTCGGGCTTCGCCAGCGCGCGATGGACGTGGACTCGAACGGCATGCACAGTGAGGCCCGTTACCGCGACACGGCTTTCGTCAGCATCTCGGAGAGCGGCTGGCACCGCCCGGCGCAGGCCGTGGCCGACGTGGTGGTCTCCCTTTCGGACTTCATGCTCGCCAACACGCAGACCGGTACCGTTCCCACGGGCCCGCGCGACGCGCCCCGGCGGGTTTACAATGAGACGGTGAGGCCGGCGAGCGAGCGTGATTTCGCGCAGTCGCTCACGCCCGCGGCGCTCCAACCGAACATGCGCGGACGCGCGGAGGGCGAGGGACGCCTTCTCACCGCGCCCGAGCAGGCGATCGCCCGCGGTTACAATGTTTTCTCGGAAATGACCGACGATCAGCGCCGCGAAAACGCGGGGCGCCTGTATGCCGCCGGTTTCCTGGCGACCGACCCCGCGTCGTCGACCGCTGTGCCCGACGCGCGCACCATGGCGCTCGAAGTTGTCCAGGCGTGGCGTCAGGCGGGCGGCCGCATCGACCAGTTCGATCTCAACGCGCTTCAGACTGCGGCCTCCACGCTCGCGCCGTCGCTCGTTTTGCGGCCCGGCACCGACGATAAGAAAGCTTTGCAGCAAACCCTGGTCCAGGTGGCGATCGCGGCGGATCCGCGCACCGCGTTGGGTGATGCGCTGATTTCGTGGGCGGATGCCGGCCGCAGTGTCATTCCGTCGGCCACACCGGTGGTTCAGCTGGCGCGCGACGCGCGCGCCTACCGCGAGCGCGCCCGCGCCAACGAAGCACGTCTCGAAAACCGTTCGGTCGGCGGCTCGAACATGCTCGTGCGCCTCCTGGCGCCTCTACGCTCCGCTGGATTCCTCGCCGGTTCGCTGGTGCGGGCCGCGGCATCGCCGGAGCGTGGCATGCGCAATCTGGGCAAGGAAAAAGTGAGCGAGTTCCTCGGCGGCGTGACCATTCCGCCCGGAAGCACCGCCGCCGACGCGCGCGCGGCCGCGGCCCCCGCCGTTCTGGCAATGCTGCTGACCGCGCCGAATGTGGACGCGGCCGCCGTCAGTCGTCTTCAGGGCCGGCTGGGCGAGCGCCTGCGCACGGGCAACCCCGACGCCGCCATCAGCGTGGGACGTTCCACGCTCAACGATCTGGCCGATCTCGGCCGCGCTGGAAAGGAAGACGTCGCCGCACTCGCGCGCTTCGATCGCTCCGGCCAGCCGCAGCGCGTCACCGATTCCACCAGCTTTGCGGTCGTCAAAGGCGTGGGCGGCGTGAGCCTTGGCCTCTCTCTTGCCGTGATGATGGGCTGGAGCGGGTGGGGGCTCGTGGCCGCCGCGGCCCTCGCGATCCTGCCGATGGGGCTCGAATACATGCAGTCGAAGACGGCGGTGGGCGCCGCCGCCGCGAAAAAGTCCTGGCTCGGCAACCTGTCTAACGTTTTCACCATCGGCGCTTTCCTGCTCTCGAGCGCCCGCGTCCTCGCGGATCCGTCGAGCGCGCCCGCGTGGGTGGGCCACATGAGCTCGATGCTCGCGCCGACCGCGGGCACGAAGATCGGACAGGTCAGCCTCGCGGGCATCGGCCTGGGCGGCGCCTGGGTCGGCCGTCTTTTCGGTTTCGGTCAGCTGACGCCGCGCGGCATCGCCGCCAATTTCATCATCAAACGCCAGAAGGGCGTGGACGCTGCGAAGGCCGAGGAGATGAAACCGCTCGAGCAGTACGAGAAGAAGACGCAGGAGATCGCCGGACTTCGGACCGAGCGCGCGGCGAAGCTGGCCGCCGGCGATAATGCCGCCGTCGCCCGCATCGATGGGCGAATCAAAACGGTGACGGGTGAGCTCGCCGCTATCCAGGCTGCTTTCCAGCAGAACGCCGGCGGCAATTCCGAGAAATCAAAACTCAAGTCGCTGACGGCGGACCTCGAAGCCGAACCCGCGTTCGCCAAACTTTCGCTCAAGGACAAACGAGAGGCGCTGACCGAAGCGCTGGTTCAGCTGGGCGTTCCCGCCGATCGTGCGGAAGCCACAGCGAAGCGCTACTTGGTCAAGGCGCTGATCACGGACATCGAAGCGCAGCCCGGCACGCGCGCGGAAAAGAAGGACAAGCTGGCCGCGTCCCTTAAAGAAAACGGCGTCGAAGACGCTGAGGCGACGCTGATTGCCGACAGCTACGCCAAGTCGAAAGGCGCGGTGAAAACAACGTTCGATCTCCTCAGCGAGCTCACCGTTGATGCGTTGTCGAACGAGCAGACGCCCGTGGAAACGCTGCTGGCGATCGGAGATTTTGAAGCCAATCTGGAAGCCAACGGGCAGGACGTCACGCCCGAGGCCGTGCTCGGCAACAACTGGGGCGGCGCGGGGGCCACGACCACCGACGGCGCCGCCATTCGCTCCACGCTCGCCGAAGCCCAGGCGCATTACGCCGGCAAGGAAAGCGGATCCTGGGAATCGCTCACCAACCGGTGGGACGCCTATCGCACGACGCGCACGTCGGCCGAACCCGGGTGGCAGCCGTCCACCACGGCGCCGGCCGCCGGCAACAAGCCCCGCAATTTCGTTCGGGAACTCGCGGCCATGGTTACTTTGCCCGAAGCCCGCGCCCGTGCCCTTTCGGACGCGGTGCCGGAGACCGGACTCGCGAAAGCCGCGCAGTCCCTCGCCGCCGCGCACCGTGCCTCGGTCGACAGTGTGATCAGCGACCTGCGCCAGGCCAACGTGCCCGCGCCGCTCGTCACCGCGGTCATTCACGCGCTCTCGTCTCCCGACGTCACCTTCGGCCCGAACGGTATTACCGGTCCCGCCATTTCCGCTGCCCTCGACGGCATCAACCGCCTGGGTGGCCGCGGCGCCGCGAACGCGGGGTCCGCCCCGATTCGTCTCGCGCCGAGCGTGCTCGTCATGGCGCGCGAAGGCATCGCGAACGGCCTGGGATCTGACGATATGGATCACCTCGCCGCCGCCATGGGCCGTCGCGACCCGTACCTCGGCCAGTCCTGGCCGACCGCGCGCACGATGTACCAGGCCGTCTCGGCCATGCAGATCGGCAATGTGGAAGCCACTTTGCGCAACGATGGATGGGAGATCTTCACGCGCGTGCCGCAGCCGGACGGGTCGTCCGTCCGCACCTCCGTCGGCGTCATTCAGCCGGCGGGAGAGGGAATCGTCGACGTGACGTTTTCGGAAGGCCTGCATCAGCTTCACATCGAGACGGCGCCCGACGGGACGGTCACACAAATGATCCTCAAACCGAACGCCGAATGGACGCTCCAGCGGACCGGAGACAACGGCTCGCTGGCGCCCATCGCCCCTCCGGGTACGTCCGTCGACCTGCTCACGCTGTCGCCCGCGCTCAAGCCCAGCGAGCGCGTATTCCTCGTCGAGAACGCCCCGACCGCCGGCGCCGCCGCGCCGAGACAGATTTCCATTGGCCTGCCGGCCGCCGTTTCCGCGCCGTCTTCGGCCGCCCCGGTCGGTCGCGCGCCGACCACGCCAGCGACGCCGGCGGCGCAGACCACCACCACGGGCGCGGCCGACCCGAACGCGGGCGCTCTCGCTCCGACCGGACCGCAGACGCCGCCTCAGACCGGTCCGCAGCGGCCCGCGGCGCCCGCCGCTTTCCCGGTGCGCGCGGAATCCATGTTTTCGGCCGCGTCCAGCCTCGCCAAGTCACCGAACGCGACCCCG
>JBBRXR010000134.1:0-5427 GCA_038238485.1 Elusimicrobiota bacterium
CGCCACCGGGGACATCTCCGCCGCCACGGAGAAAGCGGCGCCGTCGGCCGCCCCGCAGCCGACGATTCTCGTTATCGAAGACCAGTCTGACGTCCGGATGATGACCGTGATGCTTCTTGAGACGAAAGGCTACCGCGTTCTCGAGGCGGTCAGCGGCGAAGACGCGATGCGCATGATTGAGCAGCACAAGAAGGAAATCAACGTGATCGTGTCGGACTTCGATCTGCCGGACTTCAACGGAAATGAGATTTACCGCCGCGTGCGCGCCGACCGTGGTGCCGACCACATCGCCTACACCTTTTTCTCCGGGCGCGACCGCCAGTCGCTCACCGAGCAAGGCATTCCGACCGACGTTCCCATCGCCGTGAAGGGTGGCCTGTCGACCTTCTTGTTCAATCTCGTCGACGGGGCCCTCGACAAGGCGCTCCATCGGCCCGGGCTTCGCATTCTCTTCGTCGAGGACAGCGAGGCTTACCGTCGGGCGATGGCGCAGGCTTTTTCGGAACTGGGTTACGATGTCGTGATCGCGAAGGATGGGAGCGAGGGCCTGGCGATGCTCGAATCAAACCCGTCGATCCCGCTGATCGTCTCCGACATCGACATGGACAGGATGAATGGCGTGGAGATGTACATGCGCCTGCAAACCGACCGCCGGTTCCGATTTACACCGTTCGTGTTCCTGACGGCGCGCGGCGAGGCCGACCGTCCGGGCCTGCACGTGCCGTCGTCGGTTCCCTGGGTCACCAAGTCCCTCGTCTTCCGCGACGTCGCCCTTCGCGTGCATGCCCACTTCCAGACGATGTACGACCGGGCTCATTTCATTTTCGACGACGCCGCCCGGGCGTGGCTGGTGGGAAGCGGCTGGTGGCGCACGCTCGGCTACATCCTCATCATCGGCGTCGGCGCGTCGGTCGTTGAAACCACCCTCTTCCAGCACCTGATCATCGCCGCGCCGGGCGTGGACCCGCTCCTCACCGCGGCGCTGGTCCTGATTTCCGCTTCGGCGTTTGCCGTCGCGCACTTCGCCGCGAACGTGGCGACACGACTTGCGTTCCGCCGCGCCGGCATGAACGAAGCGCAGCTCGCGCTGCTGGTTCCCCGACTCGGCGCCCGGGGCACGCTGACCTTTTTCCTGACCGGCCTCGGTCTCGCCGCCATTTACGCGCTGATTGCGGCCACCGCCGGCCCCGGCGCGGCGCTCGCGGCGACCGCCGTCGTCCATGCGACGCTTCAGGTGCCGGCCATCTACACCGCCTGGATGAAGCAGGCTCAGAATTTCGGTTCGACGGGCAAGGTGTCGGAAACGATCATCCCCTTCGTTGAGGAATTCCGCGCCGCTCTCGGCGCGCTGGGAAATTCCGTGATGCGGTTGGGCCGCGGCACAGGGCGGCGCACCCTGTACGCGGGCAACGTCGTCATGACGGCGATCATTATTCTCGCGCACGCCGTGCGCGTGCCGCCCAGCGATTTCACCCGCCGATGGGTGCCGATGCCGCCGTCCGTCACGTTCCTGAGCGGCGCCGGAGAAGTGGGCGCGAACGCCACGCTCGTCGACGTTGGCGGAAAGCTCGTGCTCGTCGACGCGGGCCTCAACATTCGCGGCGAGCAGATCCCCGATTTCTCAAAGCTTCCGCGCCCGCCCGACGCGATCGTCATCACGCACGCGCATACCGATCACATCGGCGCGCTTCCCGTGCTGCACATGAAATATCCGGGCATTCCGATTTACGCGTCCCCGGCGACGCTTCGCATCATGAAGACGATGCTTCCGGCCTCGCTCCGCTCGCTTCGCCGCCACGGCATTTCGCAGTCCGACATCCACGACACGCTCAAAGCTGTCATTCCGCTCGATACCAACGTTCGCTACCGCGTGGGCCCCCAGTCCTGGCTGAAGCTTTTTCCCGCCGGGCACATCCTCGGCGCGCGCTCGGTGGAGTTCGGAAGCCACGGCGGCCACGTGGTGGTCACCGGAGACATTTCCACGCAGACGCAACGCACCGTCGGCCCCGCCCAGGTCCCGGGCAAGCGCCCCGATATCCTCGTGATCGAAGGCACGATGGGCGACCGTCCGTCGTCGGTGCGCGCGGCCGAGGAGCAGCGCCTGGTGTCGATGGTGAAGTCGACGCTGGCGAGCGGCGGCAACGTCATCATTCCGAGCCTCGCGCTCGGCCGCGCGCAGGAAGTGCTCAGCATCCTGCGCGACGCTCAGGAAGGCGGCGATCTTCCCGCCAACTCCATTTTGTTCGACGGCATGATCAACGCCACCAACGCGGCCTACGAGGACGCGGCAAGCGACATGCCCGCCGAGCGCCAGCGGGTCCTCGACGAAAACAATGGACATCTCTACGGCGGGCGAAACACGCACATTCGCGGCGTCACCGACGGCGAGCGTCAGGCGGTCCGCCGCCAGCTCAGCCAGTCAGGCGGCGCGGGCGTGGTCGTGGTCGCTCCGGCCGGTATGCTCAACGGCGGACACATCCTCGACTATCTGCAGGCGGGCATGCCCAACCCGCGCAACCTCGTCGTCTTCGTCAACTATCAGCCGGGCGGCGGACTGGGCGACCGGATCTTCAACACGGGCGACGGCCAAACGATCCTGATCAACCACCAGCCCGTGCGCCGCCGCTCGGGTGTCGATCGCGTCACGCTGTCTGCTCACGACGGATCAGACGGACTCGTCGGCTACATGACGCGGGCGAAGCCGCGCGCGGGCGGCCTGGCCCTCGTGCATGGCGACAAGCGCGCGCTGAATGCGCTGGCCGCGCGCGCCGAGCTCAGCCGCTTTCGCCCGTTCATCCCCGACAACGGCAACACGCTCTCCGCGCGGCGCCCGCCGCCGTTTCGGTCGCTCTGGCGGCTGATCATTTCCCTTTTTCTCCGACCGCGCGCGCTGCCGCTTCCGCCCGAACTTCGCGCGCCCGACAACATGCTCGTGCTCACGCGCACCATTCACCCGTTCGGCATCGCGCTGGCCAGCGACGTTCAGCACGACACCGGAAAATTCCGGCCGCGCTTCGCGCACACCGCGGCCGAGCGCCGCCTCTGGGGATCGGACATCGTTGATCGCTTCGACGTCGCCCCCGTCGCCGACACGCTCAAGACGCGCGACGACCTTCGCGCGCTTGTCCGCCTGGCCGCGCGCGCGCTTCAGAACGCGGGAATGGACAACGTGCGGGAGGCGCTCGTCGACCTGGCGGAGCAGGGCAACTTCACCGCTCAGGACCTCGAGGCCCGCCTCGGCCTCACCACGCTGGAAGCGCGCCTCGGCGCCGTCATTTTCCTCATGGCCTTTCCCCGGCTTTTCGAAGCGACGCGCGGTCGCTACCACGTCATCGGAAACCTTCCGGACGCCGAGGCCCTCTCGAACAGTTTCACGATGCAACTCTTCGCCGTTCTTGGAGAAGTGGAACCGGATAACGATGAGATCGACGCCGGCACCCTGATTCTCATGGACTCACGCGACGGCGCGAGCCCCGCTTTCGTCATCGGTTCGCATCCCGAGGGCGGTCTCGGCGCTTTCCGCGCCGACAAACGCAATTGGGCGCCGCGCCCCGACAAATCCGCGCCGCGCGTGGAGATGCCATTCGTCCTCAACCGTCAGAATCGCCCGTCGAAAATCCTCGGCGCGCTTCCCGAGCTCCTGAGTTCCGACCGCAACCTGACCGCGGCCCGCTTCCGCGCTTTCGCGCAGGCCGCGAAGGACCTCGTGCCCGGCGACGCCCGCCACGTGTGGATGATGGTGCAGGCGACGGCCGACGGCGACGCGATGACGCTCGACGAAATGGCCGATGCGTTTCTCTCGAGCGATTCGGAAGCCGCGCTCGGCCTGCGCCGGCGCTGGCTGAACATTCTCCAACCGCGGTCCTCCGGCCCCAAGCCGGAAGAAGTCGCCGCCCACAACGAGCTCCTGACGCTCGTTGGAAACCGAATCGACTTGGCGCTCAAGCTCGGTCTCGCGGTCGCGATGCTCAAGCCAGGCCATTTCTTTTCGGAGGACATCACCACCGGTCTCATCACGCCGATTTCCGCGGCTGATCTGTCGTCGCGCTATCAGCAGAGCATCGACGAGATCGATCATGAGATCGCGGTCTACGCGCTCCCGCTCGGGTCGGAAGTCACGCTGCCCGCCGGCTCGACTGTGCATCTGCGCGGCGGCGCGCCGGCCAACCGCCGGACGTTTGAAGGCGCCGTCTCCGCCCAGATCGTCAACAAGTACGGCAAGTACGTGACGATTGTCCTCGACATCGATGGTCAGCGTGAGGTGACGTCGATCAACATCAAGCGCGTCCGCTTGCTCAACCAGGACGAGACGCCTGATCTCGATGAGAACGCGCCGACGGACGACGACGGTCGTCCCTCGGCGTCCCTCCCCCTCCTCGCGCGCGCGTTCGCGGGTACGGTCTCCTTTTTCGCCGATCTTTGGCGGGGCGCGCCTCTAACCCCCGACGCCGCGGTCGTGCGTCGTGCCCGCCTCATCGCGCTTTATAAATCAGGATTCGCCTGGATCATGGAAGCGCCCCTGGCGCCGGGCTTGGGCGGATTCGTGATTTCGCTGGCGTTGTCGGGCCTCGTCGCGGACCCGCGGATCGCGTGGATCGCGGGCCAGGCCATCGCTTCGATTCTGTTCGGTGTCATGCACTGGGAGAAGACAGGCCCCACGAATGGCGCTGCGTGGGCCGTGTCGGGCGCCGGATTTTTGATCAGCCTGCTCGGCCGCTCCGGCGGGCCGCTCGCCATCATCGGCACGACGCTCGCCGTTTCCCTCCTTCACCTCGCCGTGAACAACCGCCCTCAACCGTCCCAGGAAAAATCGGCCGACGAAGAAAAAGTGGATCAGGGGCGACGGCTTTTCCTTCGCGGCGCCGCCGGCCTGACCGTTCAGCTGGCCGGTGGGCAACCGCTGATCCGGGCGATGCTCGCTTTGGGCGAGAACGCCGTTGCCGCCGCGCCCGCTGCGGCGGTTGTCTCCGGCGGGGAGACGCAGATGAACGTCCTGGCGAACCTTCTCGTGGATCATGATCTGAGCGGCGATGTGTTCGCCGCGGTTCTAGAACAGAAAATCGGGACACTGCCGGCGAGCGCGCGCTCCGGCATCATGCAGGATATTTCCCGTACTCTCGGCGGCCTCTCTCCCCAGCGGCGTGCGGCGGTGCGTGAGCTGGCGTCGATCTGGACGTCGGACACGCAGTTGATGACCGTTCCGGAACTCACGAACCGGGTGACCCGTGTGATTCGAAGAATTCTTCCCCCGGCGATGCCTCCATCGGACGCCGTGCCGCAGACCGCACCGCCTCCGACAACCGCCGACAGCGTTCCCGCTGGTCGGCCAATGGACCTGTCGCGTCCCATGAGCCCGCCGTCCCTGCCGCAGCGCGATTTCTTCGACCTTACGGACGATCTCGGCTTGACTCCTTATGTCGTCGCCGC
>JBBRXR010000135.1:0-5400 GCA_038238485.1 Elusimicrobiota bacterium
GAGCGGCAGGACGAAGTCGGGAAGGAGCTCGGGGCGCATCGGCTCGAAAAGGGATTTTCGAACCGCGTCCACGCCGCCGTCGACGCCCACCACCGAGCCCACGCGGGTCTCGAGGTCGCGCAGCTTGTTCTCGTATTTCATGTAAGCGCTGCAGCCGTCGCCAATGACCGAGCCGGTGTCGTCGACGTAAACCATTTTTCCGGTCACGTAACCGACGGTCGGGTCGGCGAAATTCGAGGCGATGGCCTTGAGCGCGTCCGGCCGGTACATCGAATTCGCGTCGGAGAATACCAGGATGTCCCCCGTCGCCTCGCGAACCGCCCAATTGAGCGCGGCGGTCTTTCCCTGACGCGGGTTCTGGACGAGGAGACGCACGCCCTGCCCTTCAAATCGGCGGACGATTTCGTCCGTCTTGTCGGAGGATCCATCGGAGATAACGATCACTTCGCGGAGTTCAGCGGGGTACTCGAGCGCGAGCTTGTTGCGCACGGTGGCCTCGATCGAGACCTCCTCGTTATGCGCGGCGATCAAAATCGAGACCCGCGGGGAGCCGGCGCCCTTGGCGACGGGGCGCGTCCACACGCGCGAGATGGCGGCGAGAAGGAACGGGTAGCCAACGTAGGCCGCGAAAATCCCCGCGATCGAAACCCAGAACGCGGCGATCACGCCGTGGGTTTCTCGCGGGACGCGGCGGTCACGAACGAACGGAGTTCGTCGAAGCGGCCGGTCCAGTCGCGCGCCAGCGTCGAGGCGAGGTCCGCCGCGTGCCGATCGAAGAACGGCTTGGCGGAATAAAGCTTTCGGACGCCATCGACGATCGAGCCGGACGTGTTCTCGACGTACAGAATGTTGTCGCCAAAATAGGAACGGAGCGCCGCCTTGTTCGAAAGGATAAGAGGCTTCTTGAACGCCAGACCTTCATAAGCGCCGCAGAGGAGCGTGTGATCGCGCGTGGTGAGCGCCATGACGGCGTCTGCGCCCGAGAGCAGGTCGAGATAGTCCTTGTCTGAGAGGAAATCGGTGAGCTTCACGCCCGGCGGCGCTTTCCACGTGCGCAGGCCCGCGGGAATGCGGCCGGTCACGTAGATGGTGGCCTCGCCGTTGAGAATGCGGCCCGCCTCAAATACTTCGTTCACCGGCTCGTCCTCGCTGTAGGTGCAGACATAAACCACGCGGCGCTCGGCGCTTTTGGTCGCGTGGTCAGGGGCAGGGAAAGACGGAATGGCGTCCTGAAGAATCAGGCCGCGACCGCCGTTCTGCTCGATAACGCGCTTGAGCTCCGGATTCGTGACGATCGTCACATCCGCCTCGCGGATGCAGTAACGCGAGAGCGCGCGGTAGACTTTTCCGCGCAGACCCACGCCCTGATGGATATGGAGGGAGAAATAGGAATGGAGGTCCTGCGCCACGCGAAATCCGCGGCGCTTCTTCATGTAGCAGGCGATGGTGGTGAGCAGAAGCGAGGGGTTTTGCACGATGACCGTGTCGGCCTCCAGCTTTGAGAACAGGCGGACCGTTCGCGCCGCGGTGACGAACACGCCGATGACCGGTAGTTTCGATCGTCGAATGACGGTGAACGGAACGTCGAGCTCGCGCGACATTTCCCGCGACCGGCGATGATTATCCCAACTGATCCAGACCGCGCTCATGCCACGACCTCCCGATAAAGTTTCAAATAGGCGTCGGCCATCGTGTCGATGCCGTACCCTTCCCGCGCGCGCACGCGCGCGGCCTCGCCGATCCGGGCTCCCAGCGCGGGGTCGTTCGACAGCGCATCCAGGTGCGCGGCCAGCGCCGCGGCATTCCCCGCCTCAAACAGAAGGGCGGTTTTTCCGTCCGACAAAATTTCTTTCATTCCCCCCACGCGGCTGGCCACGATCGGCAGGCCCAGGTGCATGGCTTCAAGAAGCGTGTAGGGAAGTCCTTCGTTTTGCGACGGCATCGCGAGGCAGTCGAGCGACGCCATGGCGGGAAGGACATCGCTGACAAAACCATGAAACGTCACGGCGTCGGGACCGAGTTGTGCGGCCTGGCGGCGAAGGTCGGCTTCCAGCGGGCCGGTCCCGAAGACGTCGAGCCGAATTCGGTCGCGCTGACGGACGAGGCGCAGCGCCGCGAACAGGACGTCGTGGCCTTTGACGGGCGACAGGCGACCGACGATGCCCACGCGAAAGCCCGCGCTCAGGCGCTTCGTCGCGAGCCGCGCGCGGTCGAGCGGAGCCATGCCGTTGGCGATCACGCGCGCGCCGCGGCGACCGCCCACGCCCTTGCGTGTCAGCAGGTCGCTCGTGATGTAGACGGTTTCCTCGAAACAGCGACCGGTAAGGACGGAATCAATCAGGAGGTTCGCGCGCATGCGGGCCGCCGCGAGGCCGGAAAACGGTTCGAGCGCGCCGTGCTCGGTCTTCACCGCGGGGACCCCCGCGAGACGCGCGGCCACGCCGCCGATGACGCCGGCCTTGTAACCATGCGCGTGAAGGACCGAGACCTTCTCGCTTTTAAGCAACCGCGAAAGCCACGACACGAGGCGCGGATCGTACTTCCCGCCCGCGGGCGCGAGCACGACCGGCACGCCGGACGCGCGGAGTTCGCGCGCCAGCATTCCGTCGGAAAAAAGGATGACCAGCGGATCGCCGGCCCTGGATTCACGGAGGTAGGCGGAATACGTGGCCACGAAGCGTTCCACGCCTCCATAGATCTCCCCTGCCGACAGAAGCGCCACCTTCATCGGGCGGCCTCCTGGTAGCGGGTGGCCACGCGGCAGATCGCGAAGCGGTATTTCCCGTTCTTTTCCTGCTGAAGCTTGTCGCCCCGGTTGATGCGGACCTTCACGTCGCCGAAAGCGCGCTCCATCTCGGCGGTCAGCCGCCGCTCCGTCTCATCGGTAAATTTGTCGTCGGCCACAATGTTGATGACCAGTTCGCCCACGTTGTCCTGGATGATCTGCATCTGGGCGAGGCCCGGAATGGCGGTGAGCGTGCGTTCAACCAGCGAGACGCCGGCGACGAGCGCGCCGTCTTTTTTGACGAGGAAGTCGGCGGTCCGCCCGATGACGCGCTCGAGCAGCGGACGCCGGCGCCCGCAGCCGCAGTCGCGGCCGAGCCGCACCGTCACGTCGCCCACCGCATAACGAAGCAGCGGCTGTCCGTGATTGATGTATTCCGTGACGACCACCGCTCCTTCTTCGCCCGCCGCCGCCGGCGTCCCGTCGGGCCGAAGCACTTCGAGGTAAACATGGTCGGAATTGACGTGCAGACCCTCGTGGCGCTCGCACTCGCTGGCGATCAGGCTCGCCTCCTCACAGCCGTACCGGTCGGTGACGCGGCAGCCGAACACCTGCTCGATGCGCGCCCGCTCCGGCGGCAGGAGGATCATGGAGGTGGAAATGATCGATCGAATCGCGAGCCCGGCGCCGCCGCGAAGCGCGACGTGGTTGGCGAAGACGTAAAGGGAGTGAGCGTGGCCGTAGAGCGTGCGCACATTGCGCGCCAGAAGCAGTTCGATGAAGCGGTCCATGCTCGCGGCGCTCATCTCGATGGTGTCGAGGAACACGAGCCGGTCGAACAGGTGCGCGCGCGCCCGGGCCTTGAGGCCTGAGGGAACGGGCGGGTTGCCCCAAAGGGCGCCGCGCGTCTCGCCCAGCTTCCAGCCCGACCAGAGGTCGCCGCGGAGCGCCGCCGCGTTGCGCTGCTGCTGGCAGACCCGGTCGCAGAAAACGTTCAACGCGACGCCGGTCGAGCCGCCCGTCTTGCTTTGGACGAGTTCGGACGGCTTGAATTCATCGGAAAACATCGCGGGGCCGTGGGCGCGGATTTCATCCTTGGTCAGGATCGGCAACTTCGAGAATTCTTCCATTGTCGTCGGAGCGGGACCGCGTTCGCGGTAATAGGGTGAGTGCTGGTGCGCGTACCACGCGAAGCCGAGGACCTGGCTGAGCTCGTGGCGGGTGTTGTCCCGCCACTGGCATTCCAGAAGTCGGGCCAGCTCCTTGCGGCGGAGCCCACCGATCTCGCCGCTCCAGAAATCCCAGTACGGGATGAAGAGCGCGCCGGCGGCGGCGTCGAAAAAGTCGGTGCTTATTTTCCCCACAACACTCTCAACACCGACACCCAGATGCGGGGATTGGATTTGAAATGCGACCAGCTTCGCAGGTAATAGCGAAGCGCCCGGACGCGCTCGCCCCGGCGGCGCTCGAGGTAGCCGATCGAGAAGAGGATTTTCGAGAGGATGATGCCGAGGTCGCGGCGCGCCTTGGCCGACTTCGTGATCGGGATCTGCCGGGAGTACACGCTGAGGCGCGCTTCCAACGCCTTCGGACGGCTCGAAATGTTTTTCGCGTGGAGGCGACGGCGGTGGAAAACCTGGTTGATGTAGCCGATGTCGAAGCGGCGGGAGGCGCGAAAGAAGAACTCGACGTCGTCGGAATTTCCGAGTGATTCGTCGAAGTACCCGATCTCATCGACGAGGCGCTTGCGGAACATCACGCTCGAGGTTCCGATGTAGGTGTCGGGAATCAGGGTCTCGTACGCCAGCGACGAAGTGAGCCGGTACCAGTTCTTTTTGAGAGGGATCTTGGGCATCGCCTGGAAGTCGGTGTGGTCCGAAAGGAAATCCGGGAGGGCGGGCTCATCCTCGCTCGTGAAGTTGCGGAAATTGGTGAAGAGGAGCGGGACGTCCTTGAACTCGATCAGGAACTCCGCTTCTTCCTTCAATTTGCCTGGAAGCATGAGGTCGTCGGAATCGAACAAAGCGATGTAGTCGCCGGAGGCCGCGCGGATGCCGATGTTGCGCGGGCGCGCCGGGCCGCCGCCGTTGTTTTCGAGGCGGATGTACTCGACGAACTTTCCGTAACGGCCGACGACCGACGCGGTGTCGTCAGAGGATCCGTCGTCCACCACCAGGATCTCGACGTTCTTGTAATCCTGGTTGAGGACCGACTCGATCGCCGCGGGGAGGTACTGCGCCGCGTTGAAGGTCGGAATGACGACCGAAATTTTGGGACTGCGTTCAGAGCTCATGCCGCTTCCTTGAAAAGAGAGTAAAGACGATCCAGCATTCCGGCGTAAGAAAACGATTCCGCGACCTTCGCCATCGCCGCCGCGCCCATGCGCTGACGCGACTCCTGATTGTCGAGCAGCGTCAGGATGTGGCGCGCCAGTTGAGCCGAGTCGCCGGCGTCGAACAGAAGCCCGTTCACGCCGTGCTCGACGGCTTCGGGATTGCCCCCGACCGCCGCGGCCACGGGCGCCACGCCGGCCGCCATCGCTTCCACGAGGGCGTTAGAAAACCCTTCCTGGCGCGATGGCAACGCAAAAATATCAAAGGCGGCGAGGACGTGCGGAATATCCTCGCGGGCGCCGAGGCAGCGGACATCTCGCTCGAGGCCGAGCTCCTTGATGA
>JBBRXR010000136.1:0-5394 GCA_038238485.1 Elusimicrobiota bacterium
CGGGAAGAAAACGGACCTGGAAGCGGCGAAATCCATTCGCACTTATCTGAAGAATTTCCTGATGAGTCCCGAAGGCGTTTTTTATACGAGCCAGGACGCGGACATCGTTCAGGGCGAGCACAGCGACGCGTACTTCCAGCTCTCGGACAAGGGGCGCCGCAAGCTCGGCGTTCCGATCATCGACAAACACAACTACGCAAGAGAGAACGGCTGGGCCATTGAGGCGATGTGCGTTTACGCCGCCGCGTCCGGCGACGCGACCGCGATCGACGACGCGAAAAGCGCGGCGGAGTGGATCATCAAGAACCGTTCGATCGACGGCGGCGGTTTCCGCCACGACGCGACCGACCCGGCGGGCCCCTACCTGGGCGACACGCTGTCCATGGCCCGCGCGTTCCTCGCGCTCCATCAGGTGACTGGCGACCGGCGCTGGCTGGCTCTCGCCGAGAAATCAGCCGACTTCATGACGCAGTTCAAGGACAAAGAAGCCGGTTACGTGACGGCCAAGGTGAACGACGATCAGTTCGCGTCGATCCCCCAGCGCGACGAGAACATCGCGCTGGCCCGCTTCTCCAACCTTCTCTCCAAATACACGGGCAAGCCGGCGCACCGCGCGATGGCCGACCACGCGATGAAGTTTCTCTCTCCCCCCGAGCAGGCCGAGCGCAACCCCGCGGGCGTCCTGCTCGCGCTCGACGAGCTCAAAAATGACCCGCCGCACGTGACGGTGGTGGGGTCGAAGAAGGACAAGGCCGCCCAGGACCTCTTCAGGACCGCCGCCGGAACCGGCGTGAGCGGCTATCGCCGCGTCGAATGGTGGGACCCGTCGGAAGGCGCGCCGGTCAACAGCGACGTGACGTATCCCGAGCTCGACAAGCCCGCGTCGTTCGTGTGCGCCAATGGCGCCTGCTCGCTGCCGTTCTTCGATTCCAAGACACTCAAGAAGAAGATCTCCGAGAGCGTCGGCGGATAAAAAGAAGCAGCCGTTCCAGCGGCGGTTCTCACTTAAGAACCGGCCACCGGAACGGCTGCCGTCAAAAAGCTTCGTCTATTTCGCGATGAAGACTTCGACGCGTCGATTCGCCTGGCGACCCTGCTCCGAGCCGTTCTTCGCCACAGGCTTCGTTTCACCGTAACCGACGGACCGGACGCGGGACGCGCTCACGCCGTCACTCTCCAACACCGACGCCACCACACGGGCCCGCTTGTCGGACAGCGTCTGGTTCTTGCCCGGGTCGCCGAGCGAGTCCGTGTGGCCTTCAATCCGGATATTCTTGCCGGTGTTCTGCTTAAGCCAGGCGGCGAGAGACGCGATCTCGGTCTTCGCGGCCGGGTTGAGCTCGGCCGAGCCCGACGTGAAAAAGAGTTTGTCGGAGAACGTGAGTTTCACTTCATCACCCACGCTTTCCACCTTGGCGTTTTTGAAGGTCTGAGCAAGATCATCCTTCGCGTTCACCGCGGGCTTGTCGAGAAAGGCCTGAGGAGCGGAAACTTCCTTTGCCGAAGCGGCGGCCTTGGGCTTCTCGCACTTCGAGCAGCATTCCGGCACCTTTGAGCAATCAAGACCGCCCTGCTGAACCGACGGAACCATCGTGTCCTTGCACTCCCCGATCAGCCCGTGGCCCCACTCCGCCCGAACGCCCGACACCGCGCAAAGCGCGACGAGCATGATTGAAAAACGACGCATAATGTCCCCCTTCAATGATTTCTTCTCATGAAATTCAGCGCGGTGACGGCAACGGAGGCGGTGACTTTAGGGCCTCATCGAAGCGCGCTTTGAAATACGTGCTCCATTCATCGAACGCCTGCTCCACGTTCGGAAGCAGCGCCGGATTCTCATAAGCCGCGAATTCCGGGCCCTGGTAAATCGTCGACATCGCAAAAATCTGTTCATTGGTCACGGCGTCATGGCAGTCAATCTCAATCTTGCTGCCCTTCGTCGCCGTGTTCATGCGAATCAGGTCGTTCTTCTGCGCGTCCTTCATTTCGACCACCGGCTTAAGGTCAACGATGGAAATGCGCATTTCGAGTGTGCCTTCCGAGGGCGCATCGACCAACGGATGGTCTTTCTTCATCAAGTCGAGCGTTCGAACGGTGAGTTTATCTTGAAGGGCGTTGTAGCGAGCGCGGTCCTTGATCTTGCGAACGGGGTCGGCGTAGACGGTCACTGGATGGACGAAAAATTGATGGAAGTCGGCAATGCGCCGGGTGGGGCTGCGATAAATCCAGGTGTTTTTATAGCGCTCCGATTTGTGAAGCTCGGTAATGTCGACGGAATAACGGCCGTTGCGCGGCGGTGGGGCGGAGAGGGCGCATCCGCCCAACGGCAGCGCCGCCAGCAGTGCAAGCCTGGCGGCGCGCGTCGTGCGTTGGAAATAATTTAGAGGAATGAGAGACCGACCATGACTTTTCCGTAGAAACCGGACAGGTCGACCTTGGCGTTCACGTTGTTGTTTGCGCCGCTGACTTTATTGAGCTTCAGCGACGTGTAACCCGCTTCCGCACCGACCAGGAACGCCGCGAGATGCGCGCCGACTTCCGCGCCCAGGCTGTAGCTCGGCTCGCCGGAAACGCTGTTCGACGTGTTCACACCGTTGTTGTTGAAGTCGATTTTCGCGTTCGGATATCCGATGCCGACGATCGGGCCGACATAGAGAACGGTGTCGATGATCCGCCAGTCTGCGAGCACGGAAAAGTTCTTCGCGCGCAATTTGACGTCGCTGCCGTTCGAAGACTTGTCGGCATTGATCCACTCATGACGGAGCCCGACACCGAACGGACCGGGCAGGTTCAGGAAGAGGTCGGCATTCACGTTATCGAACTGATTTGTGTTCAGGTCGCTGTTGCTCGCCGATTTGACGCGATCGTTGAAAGCGTCCGGGCTCGCCGAGTTGATGCCCACGCCGCCGCGAATTTCGATCAGACCGGCGTGAGCCGTCTGCACCACAAGAACCGCCAAAAGCGCCAATGCAAGTCGTGTAAATTTCATTTTCAATAATCCTCCCCTGATTGATGTCGCGATCGCGATGCTACCATCGAAAACGCCTGCCTATAGTACGGATGGGAATTAAAAAGGTCGCTGTTCAATTCGGCTCACGCGCCCTTGCCGGCGGCGTAAAGGAGGTAGGAGCGCGTTTTCTTCTCCGGCCGGTACTCGAAAACCAGCCGTGACTTCTTCTCAAGAAGCGGCTCGACGTCGTCTTTACGCGTCCGATTTACCATGACCAGTACTTTTTCCGAAGGATCCCCCACCGCTTCCTTGAGTTCTCCGAGCGTTTTCACGTTCTTAAACGTCCCCTCAAGATAAAACCCGATCACCCCAAGTTCCATCTCGCTCAAATCGAAACCGATGAGCGTGTGCCCTGCGCGCCGGGCGCGGACCTCCTCGATGTAAGGAACGAACGTTTTCTCCCTGTCGAGGCGGGCGGGAAGGAAGAAGCTCGCTCCGATCATGAGGAGCGCCAGTCCCGCGAAAAGGGAACAGATGGCGAACTCGCCGCGCGCCTGCCGTTCCTCAGGACAGCGGGAGAGGACTCCGTCGAGCCACGCGGCGCCCAGCACGGCGGCCGCCGGGAAAACGGGTAGCAGGTAGATGCTCCGCTTGCTTGATGAAAGGCAGAAGAACGCAAAGAGCGAGGCGAACCAAACCAGAGAAAACTTCATGGCGGGATCGCGCAGGACCGGTCGCGGCGAGCGAACAAAACTCACCACGAAACCAATGAACACGATCGTCGAAGGAAGGAAATCGCCGGGGAATGAGAGGAAATAGAAAAACCAGGGATGCCCCGTGTGATCACCGGTGGACGAAGAGAAACGCTTCCAATGATTGTCGATCAGGAAAATCTCGAGATAGCGGCGGCCCCCTTCCTGCCAAAGTGCCCAGAACCAGGGGAGTGCCAGGACCACAAACACTGCGGCGCCGATGGCGATCGTTTTGAACAACTGGCGGAATTTCTTCTGAAGCAGAAGATCGATCGTGACCGCCAGGCCCGGCAGGATGACGCCGAGAAAACCCTTTGCGAAGAAAGCGAGCACGGTGCAGATCGCGAAGCCCAGCTTCGAACCGCGCAGATGAAAGTAGATGGCGCCAGTCACGAGCGCGGCGAGGCTGACGTCCATCAACGCGACGTGGCTCATGCGAAAGTATTGAGCGGAGGTCCCCAGGAGGCACGCGGCAAGAAATCCCGCGCGCGGGTTGAAGAGGCGGCGCGCGATCAGGAACGTGAACAGGATACCGAGCACCCCGAAGATCACCGAGGGGAGTCGCGTGGTGCCGGCGGTAACGCGCCCCGTGACCTTATAAACGACGGCGCATGCCCAATAATAAAGAGGCGGTTTCTCCAGGAAAGCTTCGCCGTTCAATTTTGGCACGGCGACGCTGCCGCCGCGGTACATTTCGGCGGCGATGCCGGCGTCGCGCGTTTCGTCGGGGTTCCAGAGCGAGTGGTCGAATGTCCAGGTGAGATAAAGGGGAATGATTGCGGCGAGCAGCAGCCACATCGGATGGAAACGCTTCGTGGGCGAGAAATTCATGCCGGCTGGGCGCGGGCGGTGACGAAGCCGCCCCGGTTTGGGATGGTGACGCGGGCGATGCCGGCCGTCGGAATGGTGGCGCGGTCGATCAGCGTTTCCTGCGCGAGGTCCTCGAGCGTCAGGAACGTCGCGCCGTCGGCCTTCCACATGTCGAGTTGGCGCTCGAAGAGAGCGGCATGCGCGCCGCCTTCCACTTCGGTGTGGATCGTGTGCACTTCCGTCCCGTGGATGGCGCCGCGGTAGAAATCGAGGATGCCCTCCTTGCCCTGGATCTTCTCGTCGGCCATCGCCTCGTCCCAGGTGGGCAGCGTGGTCGGGATCTCAAGAAACTTGAAGACGCGCCCGTTCGCCGATGGAAAGAAGGGCGCGCCGCCGCGCGTGTCCGACGCGAAGAGAAGCCCGAAGCTTTCCTGAAGGGCCAGCGACGCGGGAGTGGCGTGCCAGCCCGGGGACGCCGAGGCGCGCGCTTGGCGACCGAAGATGGACTCAAACAGCTGGTGGGCGCTGCGGTAATCGTGGTCCATCTCGCGCTCGCTCAATTTGTCGAGACGGTCGTGCCATCGGACGTGGTCCCAGCCGTGAACGCCGACGTCGTGGCCCGCGGCACCGACGGTTTTAATCACGCTCGAGAGGCCCTTGCCGATCATGGGCGCGGGGAGAAGCGTGCCGTAGAGCATGGTCTTGGGACCATACATCGACGCGGCATTGGAGCGCAGCATTTTACGCAGGAACCCTTTCTGGGTAAAAATGCGGCGGATCGCCAGGCCGGAGCGGTCGGGACCGAGCGTGAAGAAGAAGCTCGCCCGGATCCCCGCCTTGTCGAAAAGACGCAGCAGCGTGGGAATGCCGGCCTTGGTCCCC
>JBBRXR010000137.1:0-5369 GCA_038238485.1 Elusimicrobiota bacterium
GGTGCCCGCGCCGCCGGCGTCGTGGCTGTTCGGCACCACGCTCGGGGTGGGCGTCGCCGAGACGGCGCCGGGGTTGTCGTAGGTGTTGCGCGAGGCCGGAACGGAGCGTTCGGTGCCGGTCGCCGACTTCGAGCTGTCGTTGCGGCCCATGGCCATGGCCGGGGCGGCGGTGATGGCGGCGGCAAAAAGGCCGGCGACCGTGGCTGCGATGTATTTGTTCTTCATTGGGACGAATCTCCTTAACGTTTGGATACTAACCATACGGATGGTTTTCCGTCGGAGTTCACCAATACCTGCCCTATCAATAAGATGCGAACGGATTAAACGGTTGAACGTATCGTTTTCATGGCAAACGAGGCCCCTACCCGCGTTCTGCTGATCGAGGACGACGAACTCGACGCGGAATTACTGACCGAAATGCTCGCCGGGGAACCCGGAGCGGGCCTGAAGGTCGACACCGCAGGCCGTCTTTCTGAGGCCGTCGCCAAGATCCTCGGTGGGATCTACGACATCGTCCTCTCCGACCTCAATCTTCCCGACAGCCGCGGCCTGGCCACGTTCTCCAGTGTCCAGAAGGTGGCCCCGACGCTTCCGATCCTCGTCTTGTCCGGACTGGACGACGAGAACACCGCCCTCGAAGCCGTCCGCTCCGGCGCCCAGGATTACCTGGTCAAGGGACGCGTCAACGGCGCCCTGCTCCTCAAGAGCATTCGCTACGCGATAGAGCGGAACCATTCCACGCGCGAGCTCACGCGCATCGCCCAGGAACTCAAATCGGCCAACCAGCGGCTCGAGCACATGGCCCTGAACGACCCCCTCACGGAACTGCTGAATCGCCGCGGCCTGGACGGCGTGCTGACGCACGAAATCGCCACGGCGCACCGGTCGGGCACCAACATCATTGTGCTGCTGATCGACCTCGACGATTTTAAGAAGATCAACGACAACCAGGGCCACTCCGCCGGCGACGCGGTATTGAAAGAGATCGCGGCGCGCATGCTCCGGTCGCTGCGCTCCACCGATTACGCCGCCCGCGTGGGAGGCGACGAATTCCTGATCCTGCTTCCCGACACGATTCCCGCCGAAGGCGTGAAGATCGCCGAAGTTGTCCGGGCGGCCATCTGCGACACGCCCATTGAGGCGTCCGGCAAACCGCTCACCGCCACCGCCAGCGTGGGCGTCATTTCCGTTCCGCCGAACGCGCAGACCATCGACGACCTTCTGGCCGAAACGCACCACGTCCTCTACCGCAGCAAGCGCCGCGGAAAAAATCGCGTCAGCTTCGACGGCGTCGACCCGTCCGCGAAGGCGACGCCCGTGCACCGCGTGGCCGACCAGATCCGAGAAGAAAATCATTTCCGATCCGTGATCCAGCCCATCATGCGGCTGTCGGACGCCAAGCCGATCGGTTTCGAATATCTCTGCCGCTCGAGCATCACCGCCATTGAAAGCCCCGAAGATTTCCTGCGCGTGAGCCTCGAATCGAACCTGTCCATCGTGATGGACAAGCAATGCCTCGAGACGTCCATCGACGCGAGCCACAAGCTGCCGGCGGGCCTTCGCCGGCACGTCAACATTTCCCCGGCCACAATCCTCGACATGACGGTGGCGGGATTCATCGCGCAGTTCCCCGAGGGCCGCCACGGCCAATATTGCATTGAGCTGAGCCTGAACCAGATCGTGGGCGACCCGTCGTATCTCGAAGACGTCATGGACAAGCTGAAGGAAGCGGGGTTTTTCACCGCGATCGAGGACGTGAGTTTCGCGAAGAACAGCCTCGAGAGCCTCGTGCTCCTCGAACCTGATTTCATCAAGCTGCATCCGACTTACTCGCAGGGGCTGGCCAGCGACCGGGCCCGCCTGCGCTCGCTGACGCGTCTTCTCAAGCTCGCTGAAGCGCTCGGAACGGAAGTGATCGCGGAAGGCGTGGAAAGTCCGTCGGACATGGGCGCGCTGCAGGCGTCGGGCGTGAAATACGGGCAGGGATTTTTGTGGGGAAAGCCGGCGGTGCTGGACGCGTTCATCCCGATTCTTCCGGAATGGGCGCGAGCCGAGCTGCGGCGGGAAGGGATGACCGTTTAGGGGACGAGCTCTTCGGTCAGCGTCCGCAACCAGTCGAAGCTGTAAATCCCCGTGCTGTGCCCATCCGAGAACTCGAACGCCAGCGCGTAATTCCCCATGATCTGCGAGGTGTTGATGGTCAGGGTCTCGGGAACCGAAGCCGGATCGAGGAGGCGCACGCCGGTCAGTTCATGCTGGCAGGCCGCGCAGCGGCAGTTGCGGCGCAGATACGCCGACGTAAAATCTCCCACCTTTCCATCGGGCCAGACGAGTTTGAATCCCGCGCCGCCGGCTTTCCTGCGGATCTCCTTCGGCGTCATCGTCACGGATCAGTCCTCGACGATCTGGAGCTGAGGCGCTTCGAATCCGGCGATGCTCACCTGCTGGGCAAGCTTCGCGGCAATGTCGCGGTACATCGCGGCGATCGGCGATTTCGGGTTCGCCGCGGTGATCGGGTTGCCGTTGTCGCCGCCTTCCCGCACGGTGATGTCGAGCGGAATGGCGCCGAGGAAGGGCATCTCGAGTCGCTTGGCAGCGGCTTCCGCTCCGCCGTTTCCGAAAATTTCCTCGCGGCCACCGCAGTGCGTGCAGGTGTGATAGCTCATGTTTTCGACGAGACCCAGCATGCGCACGTTGGTCGTCTGGAACATGCGGAAGGTCTTGAGCGAGATGGTGAGCCCGACGTCCTGCGGCGTGGAGACGAGCACCGCGCCGGTGATGGGCGTGGACTGAACGAGCGTGAGGTGGACGTCGCCCGTCCCCGGCGGAAGGTCGACGAAAAGATAATCGAGCTCGCCCCAGCGGGTCTGGAAAAGCGACTGCTGAAGCGCGTGGTGCGCCATGGGGCCGCGCCAGATAAGCGGCTTGTCGCCCGGCGCCATGAAGCCCATCGACATGTACTTCACGCCGTGCGCGAACGCCGGAATGATTTCGTTGCCGGGACCGACTTCGATGGACGCGTCCTTGCCCATCATGAGTGGGATGCTGGGACCGTAAATATCGGCATCGAGCAGGCCGACTTTCGCGCCGGTCTGGGCCATCGCCACAGCAAGGTTCACGGCCACGGTGGATTTGCCCACGCCGCCTTTTCCGCTGGCGATGGCGATGAAATTTTTGACGCCTTTGATCTTTTCCTTGTCCTCGCCGATCGTGCGGCGGACTTCGGCGGTCATTTTGACTTCGACGTTCTTCACGCCCGGAAGGGCGGCGACGACCTTGCGGGCGTCTTCCTGAAGCTGGTCGCGGACGGGGCAGGCGGGCGTGGTGAGATTGATGACGAACCGGACGTTTCCGTTGTCGATCGTGAGCTCTTTGATGAAGCCCAGCGCCACGATGTCCCGACGGAGGTCGGGGTCTTCGACCTGTTTCAACGCGTCCAGAATTTCTTTTTCGGTAACCATGCGGCCATTATGCCTTTTTAGGGCCTTTTCTCGACGAACCAAGCGCCGCCGGGGCCGTAAATTCGATACAGCCGCATCGCTTTCCCCCAATTTATGATTCAAAGAGTGCCTCGATCCCGCGCGCGCCACAAGACAGACGACGAGCTTCTGAAGGAGCTGGAAGATCTGGGCCGACGCGTCCATGAAACGGCCGAGACGGTCCGCGACGGCCGTCTCAAAGGACCGGTCACGTCACTGCTCGGGCGGCAGTTTCCCCTCCCGGGCCTCGATGACGCGCGCCGCCTTCTGCTCGACCAGATGCGCGACGGCGCCTGCATCCTGTCGTCCGACGCCAACGTCATTGTCTGCAACCGCGCTTTCGCCCGCCTGCTCGGGCGCCCGATCGAGAAGATTATCGGCGCCCCGCTCGGCCCCTTCCTTCAAGTGAAAGACCGCGCCGTTCTTCGGACCCTGCTCATGTCCTCAGCGCGCCTCTGCCATGCCGAGGCCTCCTTCGTGCGTCCCGACCATTCCGAGCGGCGCGTGAACATTCTGGCGCAGCGCACGATCCTCTATGGGTTCAAGGCCTGCTGCCTGGTCACGCGCGACCTCACCGAGGAACGCTCGATGGCGGACCTGGTGGGCTCCGACGAAATGTCGCGGATTGTTTTCGAACAGGCGGGCGAGGCCATCGTGGTGTGCGACGCGACGGGAAAAATCCTGCGCGCCAACCGGAGGGCCGCGGCGCTCGCTTCCGATTCTCCAGACCAGAAGCTCATCGGCGAAGCCTTCGCGCTGATGAACCCGTCCGCCAATGACGAAGATGCCCCGGTCCCGGCCAACGTCGTCTCCTGGCTGAACGCCGGCGGCGAGAAGCCGCTGGAAGCGCGCCTGCCCTGGCGCGATGGAGCGTCGATTCATCTCATGTTGACGGCCGGGCGCATCAGCAACGGCTCGGGAGAATTCCTCGGCTGGGTCATCACGCTCACAAACGTGTCGTCTCATGTTGAGTCGGAGCGGAAGGTGCGCGAGAAGAACCTCGAACTCGAACAGTTCGCGCTGACGGCCTCTCACGACCTGCAGGAGCCGCTGCGAAAAATTAATTCCTTCGGCGATCTTCTGATCAACGCCAATCCGGCCCTGGACGAGCGAAGCCTCGATTATCTCGCGCGCATGAAGCGCTCGGCCAACCGGATGACACTGCTGATTGAAGATCTCCTGCAATACGCCCGCGCGTCCGGACAAAAGGAGGCGTTTGCCACCGTCGATCTGGCGGCCACCGCCCGCGACATGATGTCGACCCTCGAGGTCGTTGTCGATAAATCCGGAGCGCGCGTGGAAATCGGACCGCTGCCCACCGTCGTGGCCTCTCGCGGCCAGATGCACCAGCTTTTCGTGAACCTCGTCGGCAACGCGATCAAGTATCGCGGCGCGACAGATCCGTGGGTGAAGGTGTCGGCCGAGCGAAAAGACGACGTATGGGAATTCACCGTTCAGGACAATGGCATCGGCATCGAAGAACGCTACACCGAACGCATCTTCAAAATTTTTGAGCGCCTGCATTCGAGAAACCAATATCTCGGAACGGGCATCGGCCTCGCGATCTGTCGAAAGATCGTGGAGCGCCACGGCGGGAAGATCTGGGTGGTTTCCGAACCCGGGAAGGGCTCGTCGTTCATGTTCACGCTGCCGGATCCTCCGGCAGCCTAATCCAGCGAAACGAGATTATCGGGGCGGGCGGCCGAGTTCGACGAGCGTCGAACGGACCGTGTCATAAACGAGCGGGTACGACTTCACCTGAAGGAGCGCGTTCTCCCAGGCGTTGCGGGCGCCGTCCACGTCACCATGGGCGTAGAGGCGAAGGCCTTTCTGGAAGAGCGCCAGGCCCTGCTGGACGCTCGCGTCCGTGCGCGGAACGGCGCGGGCGGA
>JBBRXR010000138.1:0-5326 GCA_038238485.1 Elusimicrobiota bacterium
AGGAGATCTGTTCTGCGCGCCGGGCAACGCCGGCATGGCGCAGGTGGGGACGGTCGTTCCTCTCGACGTAACCGATCACGCCGCGGTCATCCGGTTCGTCGAAGAGAAGAAAATTCTACTCACCGTCATTGGTCCGGAAGCGCCGCTTGTAGACGGGTTGTCCGACGCCCTGCGCGCGGGCCACCACCTCGTCCTCGGCGCCTCGAAGGCCGCCGCGGTCCTCGAGGGCTCCAAAATCCAGGCCAAGACGTTCATGACGAAGTACGGCATCCCGACCGCCGACTTCAAGGTTTTCTCCGACGCGAAGGAAGCCAAGGCCTTCGCGCGTTCGCCGGAAGGCGCCGCGTTTCGCGTGATGAAGGCCGACGGCCTGGCCGCCGGCAAAGGCGTCGTGGTGGCCGAGACCGCCGAAGGCCTCGTGGAAGCGATCGACGACGCCATGGTGACCAAACGCTTCGGCGCCGCGGGCAACAGCATCCTTCTCGAAGAAACGCTGACCGGCCCCGAGGTCAGCCTCATGGCGCTCACCGACGGCCGCACCGTGCTGCCCTTTCCCGCATCGCAGGATCACAAGCGCGTGTTCGACAACGACGAAGGCCCGAACACCGGCGGCATGGGCGCCTACGCGCCCACCGCTTTCTACGACGACGCCACGCGCATGCAGGTGGAGCGCGACGTCATCCAGAATTTCGTGCGCGGCGTGCAGGCCGAGGGCTGGGATTTCCGCGGCATCATCTATTTCGGTCTCATGCTCACCAAGAAAGGGCCGAAGGTCCTTGAATTCAACGTGCGCCTGGGCGATCCGGAAGCCGAGGTGATCCTGCCGCTGATCGAATCCGACGTGTTCCAGGTCTTCAAGGCCGTGGCGGAAGGGAACCTGCGCGATATGTCGCTGCAGCTCAAACCCGGCTTCGCCTGCACCGTCGTGATGGCGTCGGGCGGATATCCCGGACCGTTCGAGACGGGACTTCCGATCACCGGTCTCGACGAGGCCGCGAAAACCGGCCGCGTGTTCGTCTTCCACGCCGGGACGAAGGAGAAAGACGGCGCGTTTTCGACCAGCGGCGGCCGCGTTCTTTCCGTGACGGGCCTCGGCAAGACGCTCGACGCCGCCGTCGTGCGCGCGTACCAGGGCGTGAAGCGCATCTCTTTTTCGAAAGCCCATTTCCGGAACGACATCGCCGGCAAGGCGCTCAAGAACCGCCGCATCACCCAGCGGATCGCCCGCATGAAGAACCGCCGCGTGGCGACGCTCGGCAAAGCCTGATTTCATGACCAGAACCAAACCCCTCAACATCCGCGAGACCATCCCGGCCGACAAGGTGAAGGCCGCCATCGACCAGCTCACGGCCGCGCTCATGGCGAAATTCGACTTCCGCTCCGGTGAGTTCGTGATCGTGGGCATCCACACGCAGGGGGCGGCGATCGCCGAGCGCGTCGCCAACCAGATCCGGCTGAAGACCGGCGCCGACGTGCCGCTCGGCGTGCTCGACATCACGTTCTATCGCGACGACCTGGGCAAGCGCGGCCTGCACCCGGTCATGGTCGAGACACGCCTCGACTTCGAGATCGACGACAAGAAAGTCGTTCTGATCGACGACGTCCTTTTCACCGGCCGCACCATCCGCGCCGCCATCGACGAGCTGATGGATTACGGCCGGCCGAGCAGCGTGACGCTGGCGGTCCTCATCGACCGCGGTCACCGCGAGCTTCCCATCGCCGCCGACATCGCGGCGATCAAACTTCAGACCAAACGCGGCGAGTCGGTGGTCGTCCACCTGGAAGAGACCGACCGTCGCGACGAAATCGTCATCGGCGAGGCGGGGGAATGAAAGCCAACAACGACCACGTCAGTCATCTTCTCGGCCTCGAATATTTAAGCAAGCTCCAGATCGAGCAGATCATCGATCAGGCGCGCCCGATGAAACAGCTCTTCACGCGCACGGTCAAGAAAGTCCCGCTGCTCCGCGGACGCTCCGTCGCCCTCGTTTTCTTCGAACCCTCCACCCGCACGCGCACCTCATTCGAACTCGCCGCCAAGCGCCTCTCGGCGGACACCCTCTCGGTGGCGGCGTCCACGAGCTCCGTCCAGAAAGGCGAGTCGCTCATCGACACCGCCAAGACGCTTGAAGCCATGAAAACCGACTTCATCGTCCTTCGCCACGCGGCGTCGGGCGCGCCGCACCTGATCGCGCGCGAAGTGAAATGCCACGTGGTCAACGCCGGCGACGGCCAGCACGAGCACCCGACGCAGGGCCTGCTCGACGTGTTCACCATTCTCGAGAAGAAGAAACGCATCGACGGCCTCAAGGTCGCGATCCTGGGCGACGTCGCGCATTCACGCGTGGCGCGCTCCAACCTCTGGGCGCTCTCGAAGCTGGGCGCGCATGTCACGGTCTGCGGCCCCGAGACGCTGCTTCCCAAAGGCCTGCCGGAAATCTTCGGGCCGAACGTGACCGTCACCAGCCGGATCGACGAGGCCGTGAAGGACGCCGACGTGATCAACGTCCTGCGCATTCAGCTTGAGCGCCAGAAAGAGAACCTCATGCCGTCCGTTCGCGAATACGCGGAAATTTTCGGTCTCAACTCCCAGCGCCTGGCCACCGCCAAGCGCGACTGCATCGTTCTTCATCCCGGCCCGATGAACCGTGGCGTGGAGATCACGTCCGAGGTGGCCGACTCTCATCAGAGCGTTATCCTCGAACAGGTCACCAACGGCATCGCGGTGCGCATGTCGGTGCTGTACTGGTTGACCGGCAGCCCGGTGATGACCGAGCAGAAAGCCAAGGCGCTCCCGAGCGAAAGCGAGCAACTCCTATGACCCAGATCACCAAGCCGCACACCGGCAAGATCCTCATCAAGCGCGGACGCGTGATCGATCCGCGGCAGAACATTGATCGCATCGCCGACGTCCTGATCGAGAACGGACGCATCAAGGCGATCGGCGACATCCCAGCGCAGAGCGGCGTTGAAGAAATTTCGGCCGCGGGGAAAGTTGTCGCTCCCGGCCTGGTCGACGTTCACGTGCACCTGCGCGAACCCGGCGGCGAGGCGAAGGAAACGATCGCCACGGGCACCCGGGCCGCGGCCGCGGGCGGCATCACCAGCGTCATCTCGATGCCCAACACCAACCCGCCGATGGACAACGTCACCGACATTCAATTCGTCCTGGGCCGCGCCGCGCAGGACGCGTCGGCGCGCGTTTACCCGACGGGCACGATTTCCAAAGGACGCGAGGGCAACGAGATGTCCGAGATCGGCGCGATGGTCCGCGTTGGCTGCGTCGCCATCACCGACGACGGATCCGGCGTGCAGAGCTCCCAGCTCCTGCGCCGCGCGCTCGAGTACACCAAGACCTTCGACATTCCCGTCATGGAGCACGCCGAAGACGCGTCACTTTTCGGCGGCGGCGTCATGAACGAAGGCGTGGTGGCCACGCGCCTCGGCCTCAAGGGAATTCCGCGCCAGGCCGAGTACATCATGGCCGCGCGCGACATCGCGCTGGCGGAGCTGACCGGCGGGCGCCTCCATCTCACGCACATGTCGACCAGGGAATCGGTGGCGGTCATCCGTCACGCGAAGGAACGCGGCCTCAACGTGACCGCCGACGTGACGCCCCACCATCTGGTCCTCACCGAAGACGCCGTGGCCGAGTACATGGCCAATGCCAAGGTGAACCCGCCGCTGCGCACCGCCGAAGACGTCGCCGCGCTGCGCCAGGCGCTGAAAGACGGCATCTTCGACTGCATCGCCACCGACCACGCGCCGCACACGCAGTCGGAAAAGGCCCAGGAATTCAGCGAGGCGCCGTTCGGCCTCATCGGTCTCGAGACCTCGCTTCCGCTGATGGTGACCGAGCTCGTCCGCGGCGGCGTTCTCACGCTGAGCGAAATGATCCATCGCATGTCCGACGTGCCCGCGAAAATTTTCAAGCTGCCCGGCGGCTCGCTCGAGGTCGGCGCGAACGCCGACGTCGTGATCTTCGACCCGGAAGCCAAGCAGACCTTCACGCGTTTCGTCAGCCGCAGCCAGAACTCCCCGTTCCTCGGCTGGCAGCTCTACGGCGTCGTGGAACGCACCATTGTCGGCGGCCACACGGTCTACCAGCGCGCGTCCGACGCGTCGCCGGCGGACAAGCCGTCGCCCGTGCCGCACCGCTAGTTTCTTGTCGATGATCGGGTCCGTCTACCGCAAGGCCCTCAAGCCTTTTTTCTTCGCGCTCGATGCCGAGACCGCGCACGAGCTCGCCACCGGCCTGCTGGCCAAAGCATCGGGGTTTGAATTCGCGCAGGACGCGCTCGCTTCTCTTTTCGTCGTCGACGACCCGCGCCTGGAAGTTTCCATTCGCTCGATCACCTGCCCGAACCCCGTGGGCCTCGCCGCCGGTTTCGACAAGAACGCGGAGCTCCTCGACATCCTGCCCTCGCTCGGCTTCGGCTTCATTGAAGTGGGAAGCTTCACGCCGCTCCCGCAGGAAGGCCAAAAGCGCCCGCGCCTCTTCCGCTACCCGCGACAGCAAGCGGTGGTCAACCGCATGGGCTTCAACAACCCCGGCGTGAAGGTGGCCGCCGAGCGCCTCGCGCGCCGCGACCCCGGGATCCGCATTCCCGTGGGGGTGAACGTGGGCAAAGGCCGCGAGACGCCGATCGAGGAAGCGACGGAGGATTATCTGACGGCGCTCAACGTGGTGCACGACACGGCCGACTATCTCGTGCTAAATATTTCCAGCCCGAACACGCCGAACTTACGCGCGCTCCAGCAGGCCGAGCCACTCGAGAAAATTTTGCGCGCCGCCGCCGATCTGGTCCGCGCGCGCGCGGAAGCCGCGGGCGTGCCGCCCAAACCGCTGTTCGTGAAAATTTCGCCCGACAATGATGAGGCGCTGGTGGAAGATATCGGCCGCCTTTGCGTCGACATCGGCTGCGGCGTGGTCGCGACCAACACCACCATCGATCACTCCCCGCTCACCGGCGCGAAACAGCAGGGGGGAATGAGCGGCCGTCCGCTTCGCGAGAAGTCGAATGACGTCATCCGCCGCCTTTACCGCATCACGCGCGGCGTGGTGCCGATCATCGGCGTGGGCGGCGTGTTCACGGCGGCCGACGCTTACGAGAAGATCAAGCTCGGCGCGTCGCTGGTTCAGGTCTACACCGGCTGGATCTACCGCGGTCCTGGCCTCGTGGCCGAGATCAACCGAGGCCTGCTCCGCCTCATGGAGCGGGACGGGTTTAAGAGCATCCGGGACGCCGTCGGGACGGCTGGCTGATAATTTTCTAATTTAGGCACTTCCTTATGAAACCACTCATCATCGCGCTGGACGTAGAAA